>NZ_JBNNOB010000016.1:0-42471 GCF_050274375.1 Sphingomonas sp. NPDC019816 | reverse complement strand
AAAAAGATGCTGGATCTCTTCAATCAGTTGCCAGAAGCAGAGCAAGAGCGAATGATCGACCTCTTCCAATTACGCCTGAAAGAACTTGATGATTATGTAGAGAAATACTTGCGCGGTAGATATAAACCTATCAACGAGTAACGGCAGCATTGCCCCACCCAGCTCCTCATAACCGGCCATTGAGCCGGTTTTTTTACGCCCATCTCACCCTCAATCCGCAAAAAAGCTCCCTCTGAAAAACAACAAACACATTTCGTGTTGACACAAAAACACGAATAGAGTTTAATCTAAACACAACGCAGCAACAGTCATCGAGACATGCGCGCAGCAGGTACAACGTTCTGACAGCCGGAAAGACGGCGAGCATAACCAATGACCAACCACAGAGCAGGAAGAACACGATGGAAAACAAAACTATCGATCAGGGCAACAACGAGACAGTAAAAACTGGTGTTTTCCCTAACTGCAACGGCACTTTTACCGCGATGACGTTCACAAAGAGCCGGGATTTTAAAACCGCATCAGGCGCGCAACGCTGGTTAGCTCGTCAGATGGCCGACTAACAGCAGAGGGGCAAGGCAATGAGCAAGATCGTCCCAAACAGCGGTAAGGCTGTCAGCCTCCGTAACTCGCGCACCGGGGCGCCGTGGGTAGCATCATTCGATTACATCCGCGGCCGCTACCGGTTCGAACCTGTCGGCAACCTTCGGGCCATCAAGCGCCCTTTTGAATCCCTGCGGATCCCGCCGGAATTCGAGCCAGCTGGCACGAACTGATATTTAAATTAGCAACACCCTATCGGCTGAATTAATCAGTCGCGGGATCTCATTACCTAAAAACGGAGCATAGCCATGATCAAATCAATCGAAATCAAATTAAACCTGCTGCACAAAACCGTAGTGGAAATTATGACTAACGGCGAAACCATCGGTTATATCGTCAATACCGATAATAAAGAAAAGCCGCACTCTCTCGTGAATTCAAAAGGTGCCAACGTAGGTGATTATGATTGCCCTAAATGTGCCATTGATGCCGCAGCACGCCTTCATCTTGGAGTGAGTGATGATGTGCCTTCTGAGTTCGAAATAAAGGGGCGTCCATCGCCTAAAAAGCTGCTACTGCTTGCCCTGCTGGCCATGCTCGCAAGCGATGATTGATTACTGTGTGTAGCCTTCCCCGCCGTTGCTGGCGGGGCTTTTTAGAATATTGAAATGCGTCAAGCGTTTCCCTTCCGGGGCGTCAACTCGCAGGGCGCATTTCAATATCAATCACCACGAGAGGTTATTTATGGAAAAGTTATTTTCCCCTGTCGCGGCACGAAAGGCACAGGTGGAATATTGCAACAATAAACACGTTCCACATTTCGCGCCAAACGATGGGATCTGTTTTCGCTGCAAAAAAGATATTTACCAGCAACACGGATTGCGTGGGTATGAAACCGGTATTTCGCTCGACGAAGCAAAAAACACTCATGTTATTTACTGCCCACACTGCAACCGCAGTTACTGCGATTAGAAAGTAAAAAGGCCCGCACAAGGCGGGCCAGTCTACCGGCTTTACGTCCCGGTGACGGGTTACCGGGGAACCACCCCCAATAACCGGAGCATAACCAATGACCAACCGAGGCAGATCACTGATCGGCTGGCATTGTACCTAAACCTAGGAGAACTTCACAATGCAAAATGTTGCAGCCTATCTTTACAGGGCAAAACAGAAATCTGGGAAAAACCATCTTTTTACGTACTTTGAGGCGAAGTCTGACGATCACGCGGAGACAAAGCGTGATTTTCTCTTCATGGAAGCTGGCCACTCAAAGGCCGACTACTTCGCGCCGGTGCGCATCGATTTTCCAGTCGTTGACGAGCTGCCCGCAGAGGGCGAGTTCAGCGAAACATTCTGGCTTACCTGGGCGCTGGACAGCGACGCCAGCAAAACCTGTGTGCCGCGCGACACGCTCGATCCATCCGTGGCATTCCCGAAGCTGTACCCCTACATGACAAAACCTGCAGGTGGTGCAGGAGCAGCAGAAAACGGCAGGAGCACCGAAAAAACGCAGGTGGTGCAGGAGCAGCAGAAACCTGCAGGTGAATACTTCGCGTCGAGCCTCGACAAGCACACCGTAATCGCCGCGGCATGGCTGTACGGCAATAACTGCCTGAAGCTGAACGATGAGCAATTAGCCGCGGCCAAGGCGCTCGTGATGGACGATGCGCAGCGCTACCCGCAAAACGTCATTCTGGCGCTGACCAGCCTCAAGCAATACGCAACCCTTTACCCGGAAATGCCGATCACCGCGATCTCGGGCATGAAAGCCATCTGGCCACCGTTCGGCAAAGTGCCGGAGCTGGGAAAGCTGTGCCAATTCGCCACCGAATACCTCGACGCTACGGTAGAACAGCGCGCGGGCGTTATCTCGAAGTGGCAAACCTCAGCGGCTGGCGGCACCAAACCAGCCGAAACCGCGCCTGAGGGGCCATTGCGCACCGAATCCGGAGCGATCCTCACAAACGGCGCCGAGCCGGCAACCGGCACGCCGATCGACTCCCTGCAGATGCTGGAAACCGTAATCGGCTGCGCGCTGTATCCGTCTGATTTCGACATTTCCAACCCGCCCGGCGCCATTATCCGCGCGGTCACTGAGATGAAAAAGCGCAACGATGCGGCGCTGAAAGCCTGGAATGAGCAGCTCAGCGCCACGCCAGGCGTTTTGCAGTTCTCCCGACAGGCGATTGTTGCACTAATCCGCGGGGCCGAAGAAAACCTGCACGTTACCCCCGGTGCGCTGCGCAGCTATATCAACGCCAATCTGATCGAGGTCGACGCTAAACCGGCGCAACAAAACACAGAGACCGTGCAACAAACTGGCGCCGAAGCGCAACAAGCGGCCTCAAATGCGGGTGAAAAAGATGAAGTGGTCGCAGAGTTCGAGACAGAACGCTGCGCATGGCTGCGGGCTGAAATACGTGCGGCGCTGGCCGGAACGACTGGTGTTATGGATGAAAGCGACGTTGCCGAGTTGACCGCGGCCGTCGGCGAAGGCATATCACACAGCTACATCGCTCGGCTGCTGGCCAAAGAGATCGAGACATGCGACCCATTCAAACAGCTGATCGCGGATGAGGTTCACCACCTTACCTGCGATGTGTTGGAAAACTGGCAGGATAAAAAGGAGCCGCGTGTCGCATTTATCGATTCCCGTGTTGAGTTTTATTTGCAGGAAGCACGCCGGGCAGCAGAGCAAAAATGTCAGGAAATGGCCGCAGCCAGCGGCGCGCAGCAGCAGGAAAACCCAGAGCCCGCGCAGGTTGACGCCTCAAATGAGGGCGTAAAAACGGAAGTCGCGCAGCAGCAACCCGGAGAGCTCCGCAGCATGGGTGGTGGCTTCTTCGACGTTTCCACATTGTTTAATGAGTCACCACTGGCCAAGGTCGACGCCGCGGGCGCCACAACCGGCGACGATGTTCGCGAATTCCTAGATTCGTCAACGGAAATGGCCGGAGTGTCAGGCGAAACGGCGGAATTGTCAGGTGAGAACGCCGATACCGCAGCGCCAGTCGAAGTACAGAACGAGGCTGCCGCGGCAATCGTCGACGCACCGCGCCGGGAAGAACCGGCAGCCCCGGCATACTTCGAGCCAGGGCGCTATCTGGATATTCCGAACGAGGTCTACCACAGCGCCAACGGCATCAGCAGCACGATGGCAAAGGACGCGCGGATCAGCCTGATGTATTACCACGGCCGCCACGTTATCAAAACCATCCAGCGCGAGCGCACCGATCCGATGACGTTCGGCTCGTTGGTTCACGCGCTGGCGCTAGAACCTGAAAAGCTGGACGAGGAATTCAGCGTTGAGCCTGTGATCCCCGAGGGGGCATTCACAGATACAGCATCGATGCGCGCATTTATCGAACAGCACAACGCCACCCTGCCGAAACAGACCGACGCCGATACGCTGCGCGCCGTGATCGAGAAGCATAACGCCACCCTGCCGACGCCGTATGCGCTAGGCGGAAACGCTGACGAAATCGGCCAGTTCTACATGCTGCTGCCGCCGAAATTTCAGAGCATCCCAGAGGAGGCAAAAATCACCGCCACGGCGATGAAAGCCTGCATCAAAGAGTACAACGCCACCCTGCCGGCGCCGTTGAAAACCACCGGCAGCCGCGACGCACTGCTGGAACAGTTGGCGACCATCGATCCGGAGTTTGTCGAGAAAGAGCGCGCGATTCCGGCGCCGTTGCCGGTCAGCGGCAGCAAAGAGGATATGGCCGCGCGTATCAAAACGATTTTGCCAACTGCGGTATTCGCCGACGAAGTGATCAGCGCCTGGAAAAATAGCAACGACCAGCGCCAGCCGATCACGCAGGCGCAGATGAAACACGCCAAGGCAATTCAGCGCGCCCTGTTCACCCACCCATCGGCCGGACAGTTGTTGCAGCACCCACAACGCGCGGTTGAGGTGAGCTATTTCGGCATCGATGAAGAAACCGGCCTCGAACTGCGCGTACGTCCCGATCTTGAGATTGAGGCCGGCGGACTGCGTACCGGCTTTGACCTGAAAACCGTCAGCATGGGTAACGTCAAGCAAAGCGCCCTGCGCGCCCGCCTGCACCGTGAAATCATCGAGCGCGATTACCACCTGAGCGCGGGCATGTATTGCGATGTTGCGGCGCTGGATCAGTTCTTCTGGATTTTCGTCAACAAGGATGAGCACTACCACTGGGTCGCCATCGTGGAGGCCTCCGCTGACTTGCTCGAACTCGGCCGCCTTGAGTACCGCAAAACCCTGCGGGATATCAAACAGGCACAGGATACCGGCGTGTGGCCAGAACCGATCACCGAAGAAATCGTGGACGACATTAACGACTTTGACCAGCGCCGCATGGAAGCGCTGCGCGTAGCCTAAGGAGCATACCAATGAGCAACCAACTTGCACTGATCCAGAAAGACCTGGCAGAACAGCTGGCACCGGCAAAGGAGATTTTGCCGAGCCACGTCAGCTTTGAAAAATTTACCAGCGCCGCCGCCGTGGCGCTGGCCAATAACAAAGACCTGTATGGCGCCGACCGCCAGAGCGTGATTAACGCCCTGTCATCTTGTGCTAAAGACGGGCTGATCCCTGATGGGCGCGAGGCGGCCCTTGTCGTTTACAAATCGAAAAACGCCGATGGTCAGTGGATCCCTCGAGCGCAGTATTTGCCGATGATCGATGGCGTGATGAAACGCGCACGTCAGTCAGGCGAGGTTTCTATCATCGCAGCCCGCGCGCTGTACGCTAACGATAAATTCCGGGTGTGGATGGATGAGGACGGCGAACATGTTTTCTACGAACCCAATCTGCTCGACCGCGGGGATATGATCGGCGCGTTCGCTTACGCCAAGATGCGCAGCGGCGAACTGCAATTTGAAGTGATGAACCTGCAGGACATTGAGAAGGTTCGCGCGGCGAGCAAGAACAGCGACAGCGGCCCGTGGGTTAACTGGTTCGAGTCTATGTCCAGAAAATCCGTCATGCACCGTCTGTGCCGGCGGCTGCCGAATAACTCCGAGATCATGGAAATGCTCGAGCGCGGGCAAGAGATGGTTTGGCATAAAGAGAAAGACGTCACGCCGGACACCCGCGTAAGCGCCGGCCAGCTGATCGAGGCGGCTGATAAGGCGCCGGAGCCAGTTACTGAAAATTCAGAGCCTGAAAAGATTGCTGAGGATATTCGCGGCAGCATCGAGAAGATCACCACCACCGCACAGGCGACGGACCTACGCGCCTCAGTTGAAGAACTGAAAGCGCAGCTGGGGATCACCCTGTACACCGAGCTGAAAAACAAAATCGTGAAGCAGCACCACCGACTGAACGCGATTGCCGGCCTGGGTGCGTCGATCGATACGGCCGGCAAGAACGGCGGCACCACAAGCCAGGAACGGGCAGAGCTAGGCGCCCTTCTGCATCGCTCTGCGCGGTTCCTGAGCGCTGACGAGGTTCAGCGCTATCAGCAGGCGATCGATGACCTGTCGCCGGCGCAGGAGGCGGCATGCTGACACTTATCGGCTTCCTCCTTTTGGTAAGCCCGTGCGGCCACGATGCCTGCGATGCTTTGCCGGTATCAGAGCGGATTTACTCGAGCTTCGACCAGTGCGAACGAATGAAGGAAGCAATCCAATTGCGCCGCCCGCGCGCCGTTCTGTACTGCGACGGCGTTTACAGCACTGAAAAATGATTTTCGAAAATCAAAATAGTAACGGCCAGCACGATAATCTGCTGGCCGATCATGAGGTGAAGTATGCCGCAAGTGATCTTTAATGAAGAGTGGGTTGTTGAAGATAGGCTTAAAGCAAAGACGGGCCTTAGCGATCGACAAATAGAAAAATATCGCCAAGGGTGTTGGATTGAAGGGGTGCATTTCAAGCGGGTTGCATCCAGTGGCCAACGTGCCGTACGCGGAGTCACTTGGTACAACTACCCGGAGATTAATAAGATGGTTCAGGATGCGTGATGGCAAAAGCAAAACTACCAACCGGTGTCGAGATCCGCGGAAAGCGCTTGGCTATCTGGTTCATGTATCGCGGGAAACGCTGTCGCGAATTGCTGAGATCTTGGGAAATCACCCCGGCAAACATCAAGCGCGCTTCCATGATGCGGGCAGTCATCCAGAGTGAGATCCAACTGGGGCAGTTTGATTATGCCTCACGGTTCCCAACGTCTAAGCGTGCGGCAGAAGCCACCATCGCTTCCGGGCCAGTTCGCAAGGTCGAGACATTCGGCCAGTTAGTGGATGCCTGGCTGGAAAACCGTGAACCAGAATTGGCTCGTAATACGATGAAAAAAGCCCAGTCACAAATGAAAACCATAAAATTCATTGTGGGACCAGATCGGGCGCTGGCTGACATCAACCACAACGACATTCTCGGTTTTAGAAATGCGCTCCTGCATGGGCGAACCTTTTACCAGGAAAGCCTGCGCAGCAACAAGGACGGCCGCACCGTGCGCACGGTAAACGATTATGTTGGTGCACTCTGTACCGTTTTACGTTTTGCCTACCGTTCGGGCTTTATCCGCGACAAACCCTATGAGGAGGTTCGAAAATTGAAGCGATCGAACACGAAACCGGATCCGCTTCTCCGTGATGAGTACGATCAGTTGGTAATGGCGTTGGATGGCCAGCGCCGTTTTATGTGGACAATCGCCATTTTTACCGGGCTGCGCCACGGCGAGCTTGCCGCCCTTGCATGGGAGGATATCGACCTGGACAAAGGTGAATTACGGGTGAGCAGAAATTTAACGTCCCTGGGCGAATTCGGGCCGCCAAAAACGCAGGCAGGTTTTCGCACGGTAACGCTACTCGCGCCGGCGGTGGAGGCACTACGCGCGCAGCGGCTGCTTACCGGTCTGCATCGGCCAACCGAGATCACGTATCATCACCGCGAATACGGCAGCACCGAACGCCAACGCCTGCGCTTTGTGTTCGTCCCGCGCCCATCCAAAGGCGAACAGCGGCCGCACTATGGCCTGTCGTCGATAGGCGCTCGCTGGAATTCCGCTGTGAAGCGCGCAGGTATTCGACCACGTAATCCGTACCAGACGCGCCACACGTTCGCCTGCTGGCTTTTGACGGCCGGAGCGAACCCGTCATTTATCGCGGCGCAGATGGGACACGAAAACGCGCAGATGGTTTACGAGATCTACGGAAAATGGATTGAACAGATGAACGGCGATCAGGTGGCAATGCTCAATGACAGGCTGGCTATTTAATGCTCTTTGCCCCTATAATGCCCCTTTCTGGAGTATCGAAAAAATAAAATGACTGAGAATCAACAAGATAACAAGCGTTTGCAATACAACCTGAATGTAAGCCATCAATAATCACAACTCTCTGAATTGCAATATTTTATTTTTATAACAAGAAGTTGCGAAACCCACGTAAGCACACTGAGGTACCCCAAGCTACAAATTTAATGCCCTTTTTTTGCCCTTTTTATCATGTTTTGCCCCTAATTTGCCCCTCAACCTTACTCAAATTAAATGACCGGTCATCGTAATATTGGTCGTTTCCAAGCGGCCACGTCGAACAATAGCACTTCAAAAATCAAGGCCATTTAGCATATAATGGCGCAGTATAATATAGGAAACTAACTAAATTATGATACGGAAATTTATTTCTTATGCGACTGGTTGGCGCATAGGCACAGCAGAAGAATATAGAAAATGTTATAGCCTTTATGGCGGTAGTTTTGTTACTCACCCTGACGTTTTATCCTTTATGCAACGTCAACTTAACTTACGCCATAAATACTACATCAAACGAGATTCCAATGGCTCACTGCTCGGCGGCATGTGTACCAATGGAAGAAAAGAGATCGCTATCGTCGGACGCCAGTCGAAAAAAATCGGGATTGATATGTTCCCGTTTAACAAAGACGAAATGATTTTACCAATTAGCAGCAGTGTTAAAACAGTGATCCCTTATCGCTCTAAAATCCTGTCATCCTTAAACGGCCGTTCAACATTGAACTCTACGTTTTCGCTTAATAGTCAGCGTGAAATTTGCCTGGCTAAAACCTGCGGCAAGGGTGGATATTCATCATCAACAAAAAACAGTCGAAACCGCGAGCTAAAAAAATTCCTGAATTCAGGTGGTGAAGTAGTAGACCAGGCGTTATTAACCCCCGTTCAAATTGTAGATATTTACTTTGAACTGTATGCCAAGCGTTGGGGGCATGAACCCGGAAACAAGCGTCAAATGATGGAAATGATAACGTCTCTGCGTGAAATGATCTTCGGTTTTGTGCTGTTCTATAACGGCAAACCATGTGCTTTTCAATTAATTACTCGCGCAGACAGTCCAGAATGGATCTGCTTTGATTATGTGAATGGTGGATATGACCGCGAACATAATGGTTTTTGCCCTGGGACGATTGTCACCTGGTTAAACGTTCGGGCCGCATACGAGTTATGCGAACGGGAAGGAAAGGAGATGCGCTATTCCTTCGGCAAGCCGACGGAGGCGTATAAAGATAGGTGGTGTGAGCGCGCGCCGCTGGGGCGCACGCTGTCGATTTAAACTAATGAGCCGGGTAATCCCCGGCTTTTATCATTGTGTCTCTGGCTCCGCTGGCCACACGATTTTTTCAGGGTCTGCGTCATCGCTGATCTTCTCGATTTCATTAACGTAGTCCATCCATACACGCAATTTGGCCTTCTCTTCATCGGTAGCCATACCCAATAGCAACTTACTATTGAGGGTTTGCGTAACCTGGTTAACACGCGCAATACGACGCTCTTTCTCCCCCTGTACCATCTTGCGCTTTTCAGCAGGGCTGTAGATGCGCTTAATCACCCTTCCGCCACGATATACCCATGTCATATCGTTGCACGCTTCAGGAGGAGCTTCGCTAATCGCCACCTCTGCTACTGAGAAACCAGGAGGGAAAATTGCTGTGACGTCTTTAGATATGCAGACGATAACGCCATTCTCGTCATACATGACCTTCAGCGTGTCAGAACTAAAATCATCCTGACAATCGTACCAGTCTCGCCCATTTTCATCTCTGGCGTAAAGAATATCAGGCCTATATTCTGGCTCGTCCTCTTCGGTGGATTTAAACTCAGGTTTGTAAATAGTGAAATTTTCAAATTTAACCATGATTAAGAAGTTCCTATATTTCGCCAAGAACCATTAATTAAAACTTGCACATAAGAATATGACGCCCAAATTGAAGGGTCATAGTTGGCCCCAGACATACCAGTAAACACGCAACCGTCAGGAGCTCTAACTTGCCCCCCAGTATCAGGCTGGTTAATTCGTCCAGTGAGCCTGACGTTTTGGACAAGATTTTGATAAGCCCAGTTTTGAGCGTTATTTTGCGCATTTGATATATTTTGATTCAGCCAGTTACTAAGATACCCACCCCAGATATTACCGGTAATATTACCGTCGACATGAAAAATAGCATTATTTGCATAAACTCCGCCTGGACAATAAAAGTTCCCGCCATTTGCGTCAAATCGCCAATTTACATCTGTATTATCGCCCTTTGCATGGATGCAGGCTTGTGCAAAGCTTGGCGTACCACTGAGCAAATATCCAAAACTCACTGCAGTTGGATAGCCTTGCCCTTGTCGAGTTGACACCCCTTTAACTATTGGCACATAAACACCGCCTGATGTTACAGGCCACTGCCAATTAGGCTGAAAGAATGGCGCCTGATTGTTCAATTGTTCGGAAAAAGGCCCAGCCCCCCACGGTATGGCCCCTGGAGTTGTGGCAACAGAGGGGGCAATTAATTGGCCCGTCATGGTGTCGCCAGCCTTAGCAACAGCCCCCACATCAGCAGCCGTTGGTTTATAATCCGTTGTGTAGACACGATTCCAACCACTAAAGGTGCCATTAACATTAATAGCAGTACGAAGCCCCGCTTTGCCGCCCGCCTCATGCGTAATTTGCAGGTAATGTAGAAACTTCTGGTTGCCTGGTGTCGTCGATAAATCGCTGCTGTTCGTCGTACAAATGAGTGAACCCCATGTCGTGCCAGCCCAAGAACTATTCTCAACGCTCCACACACCGGCAGAGGTAGGCGCATTATTGCCTGTCAAAACACGGGAAACGCCCATCCGGGCGGCGAAGTTGTTACGCACATCGGCGGCATTAATGCCGGCTGCGGTCGGCGGATTTTTGGCGGTAAAGACTTGTGTCCACAATACCCCATTTGCCGGAGTATTCGACCAACCAATATAGGCGATACCATTGGCTTGTATCGCCAGGTAGCTACCCGATGGTCCGCCGTCACATGGCAAACTGACCACACCATACACGCCGTTCCCAGGGGAACTCACCGAAGTGCCATTCACACGATAAAACTGCGCTATGTTGCTGTAGGCATCATCCTTATGCTGCGGCCCCATTCCCAGTCCATACAACGGCAATGCGACATTCCCCCCAGCATCCGGCCCAATGGCGTTGACTGACCGGACGGATCCAACATCCGTTGTTGGGTTAAGAACGATGAATCGCCCCTGATCCGCATTGAATACTGCCAGGAAAGGATTTTTGGCAACGATATCCCCCGCGCGTAATGCCGTGTTGCTGCCCTTCACCAACGGGTAGGTTCCCATCACACGGCCGCCCATCGTCAACTGCAACGTGCTGGCACCGGTATTGTTCAGGGTGGGGTAAATCAGGATCGGCGTTTTTAATGCCCATTCCGTCGAGCCATTCAGGAAGAATGTTGCCGGCAGCGCCAGCGTTAACCCGTTCGCCGTACCGCCGGCCACCGCCGACGTGTAATGGCCGCTTTGCAGTTGCTCAATCTGGACGAACTGATTTTCTGAACCGCGTGTCGCAAAGTTGGCGATCACATCGTTCAGGGACCAGCCCTTCGCCGCGGTGCCCTCCTGACCACGCACAACCGTCAGCATATCGTTGTTGACTGCGGTAAGGTGGCAAACTTCGAACACGGTTTCTTTCGCATCCGTGAGCGTAATTTTCGCGTAGACCTTGAGGGGGTTTGAGTCGTTGGCGTAGTCGTAAGTGAGCAGCCCGGCGAACAGCGCGCCCGCGCCTGGCATCACCTGTATTGTGGTCTGGGTCGCCGTAATATCTGCTGCCAACGACGACACGACGTTGTTTCCAAATCCAATAATCATTGTGCAACCACCGTTACAGAGTAGGTATAAACAAAGGGGAGCTTGACCAGAGACTGGCTGATCGCATCTTTCAGGAAATAGCCAACGCCATCGCCATAATCGGGGATCGTGATGGTGAACACGCCGTTATTGACCGTCACGCTGATATCGAAGGTGCTTTGCAACGGCGGATCGATGCCATTCGTGCCATGAATAAATCGCGCAAGGCGGCGCTTGAGCCAGTCGATACAAAAGTGCGAGCCGTCACCTTTATAAAAATTCCAGGTCAGGATCCGTTTAAAATAATCATCGGGTACGTATGACGCCGAACCCGGTACGTAATTTTTAAGGCCGGCATAAGGAATGGCGTTGTACTCGATGGTGTTATAGGCACCGCGGGCGATCGCATCCTCAGATATTTGCAGTAATGGCCGCCCTTCCCCGTAAATGCCAAGCGCGATCCAATCCAGCAACTCCCCCGTGATGGAGGGAGAAGTCCAGCACGGCAAATTAAGCGCATTGAGGTAGTCGAGATATCCCTGCGCCAACGTGTTATAGGCGGTGAAGAACGCGACGATGTTGGGATCGGCGTTATATTGCGTATACGGGTAAGCAGGAATGATTTTCTCAATTAGAGCTTGCATATTGCTTCACCTGTATTTGTGCCGCCGAGGTGGAGAAATAGGCGTAGGTGTCGCCATAAACCAGGCTTGACTCCGGTGCCGGTGGTTTTATTGCGCCGTTGATCCCGATTTGCACCTGGATCATGGACAGCAGCGACGCGGCAACGAGCCCCTCAACCGATTTCAGAAAAATGTCCTGTATCTGGAAAATGTTTATCGGCTGGCCAACGGCGATAGCATTAACGTAATCGGCGATATTCTGCTGCACCGCTTTTGCAACGCCGGCCGGATCGATGTAGGTCGTCGACGCTGAGTTCCAAGTGATCAGCACCACCACGTTTTGCGACGATGGAACCACGAAAGGCACCTGATAGACGTCGGGGTAGACCGTTACCGGTATGGTTTTCTTTTCCACCTCCGCCCCCGATGGATTCGATACATCGTTGGTCAAAATGGAAATATCCGGCACGGCTTTATAAATGGCATAGGCGACTTCATAAGGATCACCGCCACCAACGACGGCCACCCATTTTCCGAGCGTCGCCTGGCGGAACGAAATCAGGTTTTCCTGTACGCCGTTCACTTTTTTCAGCGCGGAACGGTAGCAGTCCGGCGTACCTTGCACACCGAACATCCCTGCCTGCATCACCTGCGCACGATACGACGCGGGGCTTTGTTCGTCCGTCCCCGGCAGACCCGCCGTCAGGTTGGTGCAGGTTACCTGGTACGACTCCGGCACGGAGGTTTTCACCTGGTTAACCGTGCCTGCCGGCACCGCCCATATTCCCGTCGTGGTGGCCAGACAATACACCGGCTCGGTTTGCCCGCTGTCCGGGATCACCGTGTCCCGTCTCACGGTATACAAATAGGTGCCATCCCCAACGGTAAACCCCTTTTGAATACCAAAGCCGGGCGGACCCGAGAATACGACATATACCGAGGTGTTCGTCCCTTCCCCCTGCTGCACGCCGTAGATGGCTCCCAGCTGTTTCAGCAGGTGAACGTTCGAACCGTAAGGGCTGCAAGAATTGATCAGATCAACGCGCGCCTGGTCGCAAACCAGCAGCGCGCCGACGCTGGTGCTGGTCATGTCCTCAATCAATGAACCCGGTAAATCGGTCGTAATCCCAGGTGAAAGCCGCGTCGCCGTTTCTATAACCTGCTGGCGCAACTCTTCCGCCGTTTTGGCGACGGGGCCGGTAATATCATAAATAACGGGTAAATCGCTCATACATACACCTTCGCCACTATTTTCGAGCCCGAGTTGGTGATAACCGAAATGTCGTACACCTGGGGATCAACTTCGGTCAATGCAATCTGAAGAGAAGAAAAATGGCCGCTGAATTGCTGTTGCAGCCGATTCACGTAAAAGGTGGGGATAATCTGCTGGATCACCGAACCGTTGGCGGGAATGCCGTGATTCGCGAAAAAAGGAGACTCCTGCGGCGCCAGCTTGAGGTTTTGCACCAGCGTAGTGAGATAGACGGCATCGTTGAAGCCGTTCGCATCAGTGGCGATCGTGACCCACTTGCCGGATTCGTCTTGCCCATACGTTCTCATTCGGTAATGCTCCCGTCGAAACTCGTTGTCGGGCCGCCGGTGTTTTGCCCACCGTTGCCGTTACTGTGCTGATGGGAATTCACCCAGGTAAGCAACTGCTGCCAGCCCTCATGCATAATGGCCGGGCTGGTGCTGGCCTGCCCATCTGCCAGGGTTCCGCTCTGGCCGGTCAGCGACCATGAGCCATTTGTCAGCGTCAACACGGTACTGCCCACCGTGACCTTGAACTGCTCAGGCGTGGCAATCGTGATGCTCTGAGGAGTCAGCAGGAAAGTCGTCTTGCTGCCGGCATCGCGTATCGTGACGCCTTCCGGGCCATACAACGTGAGCACTTGGCCGTCGACGCTCTCCCATTCCGTGTGACTGATCGGCAAGAACACCAGCGCGCTGAGATTGGCCGGCGGCGTAAGGTCGGCAGTACCGCCGCCCTGTCCGCTGGCACCGCCCAGATACGTATCCGCCGGGATGACGATCCCCCGATCCCCCGGCTGCATGGGATAGCGGATATACTGCGGCCCAAACAACGGGACGGTGACCTGTGGCAACATGAAAGGAATATCGCGCAGCAGGAAGGACACCGTGACCATATTCCCCGCTCGGCTCACCACCGAGGCCGGCAGCACCTTACCGGCCATCTGTATGGCGTCCGCGATTTTTTGTTCGGCGAACCGATGCATGTTTCCGGCGAAACTCTGTTTTTTTTCAATGCTCATGTTGCAGCCATTCCTCCCGTCGGGTGGGCCTCAAGCACCGTCACCCAACTGTTAGCGTCCGGTTGCCGACTGTTGCCAAGGAGCCGCACAGAAGAAACCAGAAAGTCACCGGTAAAGGCGGCATCATCACGGAATTGAGAATAGGAGGAGGCTTGTATCATCGGCCGTAGTTTTTCCGGCATCCGAATATAATCCCCCACCTGAATGTCGCTGCGCATGACGCAGGGAATACTGACCGTGCCAAATTGCACCCACGTTGGTTGACCGACCAAATCGGTAAACGCTATCTGGATTGGATTTTGGTTGCGGTAACTGGCGCTTTTTTTCGAATCCTTGTCGATATGGTTGTCAAAATCATTATCGAAGACGCGGATCTCCTTACCATTCACCACCGTTATTTCTACGCCAGAATATTTATCATCCCTGATGATATTTCTGCTCAGCGATTTTAATTTTGCCGCCAGCTCGGACAAGCTGCCACAAAACATGTTGCTGTCGTAGTTATTCACCAGCCGGTCGCTGATACTTATCGAGTAACGATAATCACCGCCCATGTTCTGGAAACATTGCGTCAAAGCGACAGACAGTTTTATTCCCTTATTCCACGGCAGCGTTAAATTGATCGGTGCCAACGGCGCGGGATTCACCGCAGAGACAGCCCCCGCAGTTACAATCAGGTCAGTCCGTAGCTCGGTGCCCTGCCAGTTCCCCAGCACCTGCCAGACGGTCCCCTCCAATACAAGCCCTTGCTGTGCGGGTTTGGCCAACGGTAACCCCTTCGACATACCCACCCACATTTTTATCGTCATGCCAAACATGTTTTGTCTGGCCTGCTGCATATCTTTCGGGCCGATCCCCCAAATCGTGATGCAGCTTTGCCCTTTGGGTGTAGACTCGCCAAATCGCTGAATATCAAATTCAACCATTAAATTGCCGGGATTAAAAACCCCATTTTTCAGGCTGGAATATTGCTTAAAGAGTTTTCCGGGATTGCCGTCTTTATCAGGTGGGGTAAAAATCTGAATATCGTAATACCGCATCAGTTGATTACCTCTATTTGTCCCGATGATGATCGCCATACCATTTTCGTATTCGTAAATGCCCCGATAAGCAAATTAATGTCATAGCCCACCGGCGAGTCGATCATGGGGGTGGTTAACAAGCGATTTCCTGAGTTGTCAGTAATATTGAGATACCAGCGCTGCGCAGCAATATTCCATTTTGTCTGGCAGTTATACACCTCGCCATCGAGCATCGGCGTAAAAATCATGCTTTTCTGCTCATTACCGGAAAACGGATAAAGTGTTGTGCTCATAAATTAAACGCCCCGCTCAATTTACCGATAAGCCCGGTCACCGCATCCGAAACACTGCTACCCAGGGAGGTATTTCCGAGTGCGGAAACCGTATTGGTCCAGGCGCTTTCCGTGGTTTTATCGCCGTTATCAATCTTGCTCAAATAACTGTTGATCGCCTGTTCAGCACCAGTTTCAGTGATCAGCGGCTGTTCAAAGTCCCACAACCATTGACGCTGCGGCAGCGGATCATTGGAGCCAGTTACATCCCGAACGGTGCGCAGGATGCAGCCGCTATAAATCAGCGACGGCGTGGCCACAACAAACGTGCCGCCAAGGTTGGCGTGCGCCTGCAGGACGGCCTGCAAAGCGCTGAGCGTGACCAGCTTTGTCAGCGCGCCAGTATTATCATTCACTGGCGCATCCATCAGCATGGGAATACGCAGCGGCTGCGCCAGCAGCGCATTCGCTGCGACCGCCTGGTTAGCGAAGGGATAGCGGCCGATATCGTAATCCACCATGCTCGCGCCCTGCGCGGCGCGCCAGTGGCAGAAATATTTATCCAGGTCTGTCAGATTCGCCGCGCCGCCCAGCAGGTTGCTGACATAACTGGCGCTCTGCGTCAGCGCCACGATCGGCAACATCCCGCCAGGGATACTCTGCGCCACACCGTCGCAAAGGATCACCGGGGATATTTCAAACCCCAATTTGTAGAGCTCGCGCGTAAATGCCATTAACCGAATCCTCCGAGTTGCGTGCTCGAGACAATCGCGCTGCCGCCGGTGTTGTTGTATACCACCACGCCGGCGCTGCTGTTTCGCCTCTGGTTATCCAGGATCTGCTGCAATATCTGATCGGTTTTACCCGATGCCTGTTGAGGGGCTGGCGCGGGGAGGTTTTGACGGGTTCCGGGGCGTTCTGCCCCATAAGCGGCCGCATATTGCTCTTTCACGCTGCCGACAGCGCCACCGGCGTTATTGATTATCCGGGTGACTTTTTCCTCACTGAGGCGATTCCCCATTCCTTCCTTGACCGACATTGAAGAAATCAGCTGGGCCAACACTTTCGGATCGTTGAGGTTCAGCTTTTCAAACTCGGAGCGGCCGGTTGCCTTGGTGACATGATCAATATACGCCCGCGTGTTGTTCTCCTTCGGTGGCGCCCATTTGCCGACAATATCGTGGATGTTGTCGACGCCTCTGGTGCCATAAATTTGGAGCTGTTTGGCCGCCGCCAGCACGCCCTCATCAAGCGTGGGGAACACTGCGAATTTTCCGCTCTTGGTGTTCGCCGTTTGATACCCGGCCGCAGCGCGCAGATTGGCCGGGTTATTGAAGCGATCGGCAATGGTCCTGCCCCTGGCGCTCACGTCCGCCGGACGTGCATCGACAGGCTCAACTTTGCCACTGGAGAAAAAGTGTTTGACGCCTTTCAGCCATCCCCAAACATGCGGATCGTCGTCAGTACCCGGCGTGTACGTCTGACCGCTCTGCGGATCCGTCCGCTTTTCGTCACTGAGCATAGAAGAATGAGACTTCACATCGTCCAGCGTGATATCGGTTTTTCCCGTTACCCAGTCAATCACCTTGCCGATCAGCCGCCCTAACCGCTCGACGCCGGTCATGAACGATTCCACGTCGCTTTTAAACTCGGGCGAGGCCAGATAATTACCGAACCGCCGGATGCCGTCTGCCAGCCCATCCAGCCATTTCCCCAACTCTGGGGATTTAAGGACGGTATCCACCGCGCCGGAGAAAGCATCGGAGAGTTTCCCCAGCTCAGGCGTCAGTGGTGCCAATCCACGGATGAAAGTGTTTTCAATGCCGACCTTGCTTCGATCCAGCTGGATGTTGAAATCCTGCCACTGCTTCAACTGCTGGTCCGTCAGTTGCAAGCGCTGAGTATCCTTCTGCGCCTGCTTGGTCATCGCATCGATCTCAGCGTCGCTCATTTTTTTGAAGCGATTGAGATCGTCGAGGGTGAAGTAGTTGGTCAGACCGTAGGCTTCCGCGCCTTGCTGAGTGCTGCCGTTACGCACGAAGATATCGCGCGCGCTTTTTATCATCTGCGGCAACAGGGTCGCCGGATCCTGATTGGGGTTATCAATCCCCATCGCCTTAAACTGCCAGCGCTTGCTCAGGTCCAGTTGGCTATCCCGAATGGCGCCCAACGTGCCGACTGGGTTACCGAGCACCTTCTGGTAGTTCACCGCGCTGGCATTGAGGCCGCCAGCAGTGGTTCCCAGTCCCATCGATGTGAACCGCTGCGCAGCAGCAGAACCCGCCAGGCGGTTGATACCCCACAGCCCACCCGCACCGGCCAGACCAGAAAACAGCCCCAGCACGGCCCCCCATGAAAGCAGGCTCGTCGTGGCGTCCTTCATGTGGCCGGCCAGACTCTTCGCGTCCTTGCTGGCCTTACTCAGGAATTTGCGCGCGCCGCTGCTTTTCTTGTTGAACTCGGACTGCGTTTTATTGGCCTTTTCGAGATTGCCATTCAGGCGGTCGAGCCCCTCGTTAATGGACGCAACGGCGGCGATCCCTTCGTTGAAGGCCTGGGCTATGGCCTCCGTGCTGCCCAGTACCTTTTCCGTCTGCTTGGCTGAATCGCCGATACCCTGCGCTGCGCCTCGCCATTGCTCCGGCAGTTCTTCGAGCGCCTTCTGGTATTCATTGAATTTTTCGAGGAACGCCTGAAATTTCTCGTCCTGAACATCAATTTCAACAACGGATTTAGCTGCCATTGAAATAGCCCTTCTGTCTTATTTCTTCCAGAATGAACCGCTGCCGGAAATGGAGCGGGCTTTTGTAGTCGCCAAAATCCAGTTCCCGGCAGAGTTCCCGGAACCCCTCACAGGAGGCCCAGGTCAGGAGGGAATGTACGACAGTTCCTGCGGGGCTTCCTGGGTCGGGGTATCGGTAGCCGTCTTCGACGTCGGTAAAGAATCGCGAAACGCCGTAGCGTTCAATGAGACGAGTTGCCCACTGTACATTTCGAGCGTTTTCCCCACCGTCGGGGCGATCAGGTTGGCTTTCTGAATAGCAGAGGAGACCATAAAAAACACCACTTCGCCCTCGACCTCGCGGTATTCATCCGGCTCGATGATTTCCTGCTTAAATGCCGCCTCCAGCGGCACAGGGCGCCATACGCCGTTATCGTTGAAGATCACGGTGGTCAGGCGCTGAATATCATCGACAAGCGTCGGGGTACCCGCAGGAAGATCCCCGGCATCCTGCTGTGCTTTCAGGATGTTTCTCAGCATCATCGCGGCCACGCGCGGCGCGGCGGTTGTCCCTACTGACGTGAAGAAGTTGTGGAACATGTTCCCCAACAACACACAGTTCTCCTGCACCACTTCATACGGGAACGGCACAACGTGCAGGTACACCAGCGATCCGTCCTCACGCGTGATCGTGCTGACGAAATTCAGTTTTCTGTCAATTTTCATACCCATCAATCCCACATCTTGTCGTTGGTGGTCAGGTAGCCGGAGATTGTCGCAACAAAGCCGGCATCCGTACCGTTGAGGGTGATTTCGTTAAAATTCACCAGGTAGCAGTTCAGAATGGTGTAGTTGCCGAAAGTGGTTGCATCCGGCGTAACCACCACCTCCCCCAGGGCGGTGTCGGAGGCAAACTGCCGTTGATAGCTGGCGGCCAGCCCCTGCGTTTTCAGCAAATGCACCGTCAAGGTCACCTGCTGGTAAGGTGCCTGGCTGCCCACGGTGCCGGTCATCGTGGGGATAATGTCAGTGGCGGCGGTATCCGGCCGCATGCTGATCCCCTCTTTGCCCAGGAATGACGCCGTGACGTTTAACGCCGGCTTGTCGGTAATGCTCACCGCGCCCCGGACGCGGTTAAGGAATCCCTGCGGAACTAATGGATTTGGCATTTATTACGCCCCCACAAAATTGGTTACGTTGAGGTTGAAGGTGATGGACTCGAAACCACGCTTCGGTGTGACAACCGCACTCAGGCCGCTGTATTTCCCATCGGCGTAATCGGACGGATTCAGGCTGGTGTAGTTGGCGAACGGCACGGCGTTGATCACCGCGCTGCCGGCGTAGGTGCCTTTCTCGTACTCTTCGTTGAAGACGTCCTGGCTGAGTTTCGTGTCGATCACCTGGCCGAGGATCAGCCCATAGCTGATGCCAGATCGCAGCGTTTTTAACCCACGTCGCTGCAAGCGGTCGATGCCGTTTTGCTCGTAGTAAAGCGGGTTAACGGTGGTGTTGGAGCCGTTGATCACCTCATTCGCCAGATCCATCTCCAGATTGATGGCGCACCAGGCCACTGCATACCAGTAGTTGAACGGCATGCCGTCCAGCATATGGCCGGCGACCAGCATCTTGTTGCTTAAACCACCCTCGGCCGCCGTGCCGATGTAGTTGATGTTGCTGTCCTGCAGGGATTTGAGCAGCTTGCCGTTCCCGGCAGGCGGATAATCCGTCACGCCATACATGAAGCGGAACGCCATCGGCGGAACCATATTCGACGAGCTTGGATCGTTGGCCAGCGATGACTGGAACGGTGCAGCCATCGAAAACTCGGTAGCGCCAATCCCCGGAGCTTCAACGCCGGCGAACACATTCGGGTATTTACCCGTCGCCCACGCTTCATAGGTGGCAATGGTGGTGGTGACAAAAAACTTCACCAGCGATCCCGGCGAAGTGTAGTTGTTCGCCAGCGTCTTGAATGTGGCCTCTTCGTCCCATTCGCGGGGAACCAGGTAGGAGAAGAATTTTTGATAGGTGTTGCCCAGCGAAATATCTTCGTCGATAAACTTGCTCAACGCCTTGATCGCATCTGCGGCGCTAAGTTCGCCCAACTCCAGCACATAAACCGCGCGGCTGCTCCCCTGCGCCCAGTAGGTGGTATTCATCTGCTGAATTTCACCGGCGGCTACGGAAAGTACGGTTCCCATCTTTGTTGCGGTACCCGGATTGCTGCTTAACGTATAGGTAAACGCCTTGTCGCCGGTCACCGTTGCGGTAAACGCGCCGTTGTATCCCTCCGGCTCCACACCGGAGATCACTACCGGCACTTTTTCTCCGTTGGCCCAGCCATGCGCTGCGGGTAGCGTCACCGTGACGGTATTCGTTGCCCAGGCGATTGCCGTGATCGTTTTCGCCGGCGCGACAATCGTTTTCAGGTCGTCTTTTGACGTCAGCAGCTCGTAACTGCCTGGTGCCAGCGTCGTCCCACCGACAGAGACTAGCGCGCCAGATTTCAGCAGCTGGCTCGGCTTCGGTGGGTTGGTGACCGATACATTAATATTCACTATGGCCATTTAATTATTTCTCCACATAAATGGACGGGATGGCGGACGTGATCAGCTGACGGGCGACGTTCCTCATCCGCTGCTGATAGTAATTGACACGAAATTTAATCTTCTTCCGCATGGCGATGATGTTGAGCTCGTTTTGCGTCACGCGCTCATCCTGCACCACGGGAATGTTCATCACGCCCATCTCGGCATCATCGCTGAGCGTGTATTGCTGTACGTAGCGGAGAAAGTCCTCTACGGATGCATTGCGCAGACCAGTTACCGAGATCGTCACATCCTCGGAAACCAGCTGGTACTGGTTGGATTTTTCATCCAGGTAAAAAGCGCCGGCGACTGGTACCGGGTCGCTGCATTTCACCGTGGCATACGGTGGCGCCAGGTTCTGCATTGACAGCATGGCCGGAAACATCGGCATGTATTGGTTCAATGACAGCCAGATAGGCAGCGAACTGGAAACCACCACATCCGCCAGATCGATATCGGTCGGCGAGTTGATGATCTGCGACATCATGTGCGGGTAAATGGCGTGCCCGGTGTAGTGATAAATATTGGCCGGTTCGTTCAACCCGGAGCGGCGGGAAAATGCAAACCGGATGCCGTAGAACTCGCCGATGTAGAGCACCTCGGAGCCAATATCATTGAAGGGATCGATATCGGCCTGCGCGGTAAACGTCACCACGTTTTTGTCGTAGAGCTGCTCCTCATCCTGAATGCTTTCCGTTGTCAGGTGCAGGTAGCCTTTTACGTCCTTGGTATCCGGTTCACTGCCCGGATCATCGGCAATTGACGCCTTTACCCAAAACACGAAGCCATCCAGCGGAAGCACTTTCCTGATGTACTTCGTGAAGGTGACCACCTGAAAGCGGCTCAGGTCGTCAAGCCCCTGCGTCAGTGTGGCGTTAAGCTCGGTTTTCGCATTCTGCTGAAGTTCACTCAGGGAAGGCATTTAACACCCCGCTTACCCAGGCGCGCATGGCTGCCTGATAATTTCCTGTATCGATAAATGATTCTCGCGGATCGCCCCTCTTATTTTTGAAACGCTTCGAGATGCCAAGCAGCGCGCGACGGGTGGGAACTCCCGGCATTCCGTTCATCTCGCCGTTATCCAGAAAGGCCACGAACAAGTCGTGGATCCGCGACATGGATTCTGCAAGCGGGTCCCTTGATGGCGGTGCGCCTGCCAACATGTTTTCAAGATTTGCAGCGAGGTCTTTACTCATCAGCTCGGCAATGTCATTGCCATACCGATCGAAGAAGGTCTGCATAATCTGGTATTTTTCCTCCAGATATACTGCAACGTCGCTGGTTGTGGTGTTCTCATCCCCATAAGGAATATCGATAACACCCAGATGAAAGGTGATCATGACAACCCCCACAGGCTGCCAAACTGCTCAGCAATCATCAGATAGCGCCGGCCATACGGGTCTTTAAGCATCTGGAGATCTGCCAGAGACAAGTTTTTGAAGAAATCTGGCACCAAACGCTGAGAACTTGTTGCGTTATCACTGGCCCCGGTAATAACACCAGCGGTGAAATCATTGAGGCCATATATCTTCCTGAATTCAGCAAACACGGGTTCAGTGCCGTAGTTGACCAGGAAAGACGCGCCGAGGTTATACACAGCAACGGTGTACAGGTTCGGCATAACGCACGCGATATCCGAGTTAACCCATTCGACCGCGCCGCCATAAGCCAGGGAAAATGACGGAGAGTCGTCGGGAACCTGTTCAGCAGTTACCTTCATGTCAGTTCGAATGAATTCAATAAATCCCGACAGGCTCGTTGTCATTTTTTCTTGTTCCCGGATTTTTCAGTCACGATGGTTTCGTTAACCACGTCTGCGTCTTCGTTATCATCGCGGCCTTTCGCCTGCTCTGCGCTGACCTCCATTTCACCGGAATAACCGGTACCGCTATCACGCAATGCGCTGTCAAGCGCCGCCACGGATGCCTGGCGGCGTCCGTGCGCACCACGGGTCAAGTGAATGTCGTTATCACGAATGGTCTTCTCGATTACCGCCGCAGATACGGGCTTGTTAAGGCTGTAGCACAAGCCAACAAATGCCTGGCTTTGGTCGATTCTCGTTGAGTCGATCAGCCCATACATCTGGTGATGCTGAATAACTGATTCCACCTCTTCAGTGGAGCCGTCCAGCACCATCATCTGATCGCCGTGGTTAATCGGGATCTGGACAAGCCGACCGGTCTCCAATTTGCGGTAAGCAAAAATTTGGCGTTGTTTGGTGGTGTTAGCGATAAAAAGTTTCATGGGTTACCTCATAAAAAAGCCCCTGCAGAGTTTCCCCGGCAGAGGCTTAACCACTACAAGAATGGATCAGGCGCTGTAGGCCATCGACAGGATAGTGATGGCTTCCGGGCGGACCGCCCAGCCAGCGGTAGAACGCATTTCGGACAGAACATCAATGGCGCCACCAGCAATCGGTGTCGGAATTTCACGCGGCGCGGCCATGTCGCAGAACATCAGGGCGTTCGCAGCAAGAGACGGGGTCAACTTGGCGAATTCGTTGGTGTTAACGGTCGAGTTAACCATTGGCACCTCAACCTCCGGGATGGTGATTACCACCGCATCAGTGCCGCCCGCACCAGCGCCGATTAAGGTGTCGTCATACACCCAGTCAACCTGGACGTTTGCCCCTTTCAGCACTTCTTTTACCGTGTTACCCACGGTATCAGTACCGCCGCCAGGACGCTGGTAAGAAGTCAGCTGCACGATCTGCTGAATCTCCATTGCGCCGAGAATACGCTGAGGACCAAGGATAACGACACGCTGCTGACGACCCAACTGCATGGTACGGGTCATAGCGGCCTGAACATGGCCCAGCAGATACACAGCCATCTGGCCGTGATCATAAGTCAGCACGGTGGTGTTGTTGTTGCTGTCCGGCGGCAGAGACTCGGTGGTGGCACCAGCGGTATTCAGTAGTCCCTCACCACCGGCGGGGTTCATACCGTACAGCAGAGCGGAACGGAGCTGCTGGAAGATGCCTTGGCGCATACCGAGGCGCTGGGCCTCCGGCAGAGCAAAATTCCAGTTACCGGCCGCTGCCATGTCGTGGTGATCGTAGATACCACGGCAGCGGAACAGATAAGTTGGGGTAGAAATCATCTTCGCATCCAGCGCCACGCTTGGAAGCTGGTTGCCGTTTCCAGACTGGCTGGAGGTGGATTGGGTACGGATATCCAGTCGGCGCATGTAGACGTACTGGTCGCCAACGCCGAGCCGAACTTGCGGGTTACCGCTGGCGATGGTTTCAAACGCACCTGATGCCTGCTGGTAACCGAGGATCATCTCCGGCGCAATATACGACGGATTGACGATGGTGTAGCTGGGGGTAATTGCAGCCATTTAATTCAGCTCCCGATTAAAGTAAGACCAGCGCGCAGCTGTCGGTGTTATTCCAGGTCAGGAAACCCGTCTTGCTGTCATAGCTGACAGTCTTTGAGTTTCCTGATTCGATGGCGATCACTTTTACCGGCAGCGTGATGTCGGAAAGCGTTACTGCGCCCAAAGTGCCCTGCGTGGTTGCTGCGCCACTTGGTGCAGTCGCCGGGGCATAAGTGAAGGAGGTCGAGTTTGGAACGGAAACCACAACAACGGTGCCGTTGTATGCAGCTGGCGCCACGCCGCTGATTTTCACGTACTGGCCAGCGCTCAGGCCGTGGGCTGATTCGGTAACGGCTGTTGCCACACCAGCAGCATACGTCACAGCGGTGGTTGCGATATCAGCACCGGCAAAACCCGCCGCTGCTGCGGTGGTTAGCTGGTTGTTTACAAAGTCCCAGGCCAGAGCCGTCTTCACGGATGCGCCACTGGTGCCCAGCGCAACAACCTGCGCAGACGCTTTCAGGGGAACACGCATGTTGGAGCCGAGACGATAGTACGACACGCTCATACCGGATGCGTACAGTGGCACCGGTGACTGTGGTGTGGTCAGCCCATTGTGCGCCTGATTGAACACGGTGAAGCCTTCCAACTCGGCGACTGACGCAGCGTGGCGGATTTGTGAACCGCGCGGACTAGAATGCGTGCCTGGCAGAAGTTCAGCCACCGGCAGACCGCCCCACAGAGGTTTAGTTTCCGTTGCCGCCACGGTGCCCGCGGCCAGATTAAAGCGGTTAGCCGGGTCATCCAGAGCAATGCCCTGGACATAACCGTCGGACTGCACGCCGAAGGAACCCAGCGCATTCGTGGTTGCCATCGGATTAAGAGATAAATTAGCCATGCTTCAGAGCTCCCGTTAAGCCTGGTTGTTGAAACTGGTGACCTGACGTTTACCTGACTGGAACGGAGCCCAGGTAGCCGCAGGATCGCCTTCGAATGTGCTTATCTGGCGGCCGGTCGCATCAGCGCGTTTGATTTCACGCAGCGTGCCAGGGCCGACAGACAGACTTGCCGATTTTTGCGCATCGGCATAAATCTGCTTTTCAGCAAATCCAAGCAGCGCGGAATCAGCGATTGATGACAGATCGACGGCCTTAAAGTCCGGCGAGTGTTCCTGCAACTGGATCATCAGACGGCGACGGTATGCCAGCGGCTTTTCGCCAGACAGCGGGACCGGCGCGCGTTTGCCAAAGCAGGAGAACACGCTGTCAGCCTTCACCTGCGCGTCAGCAACCTCGTTACGTTCTTCGTCGCTGAGTTCGGTTGGAATGCGGGAGCGCAGATCAGCAATTTCCTGACGCAGTTGAGAATCTGCCTTTTCTTTTGCCATGCGTTCGGCCTCTTCAGCATCAGCCTTTTCTTTGGCCTCAGCGTCGGCTTTTTCCTTGGCGGCCGCTTCTTCCGCGTCGGCTTTGGCTTTGGCTTCTTCTGCTTCTTTCGCCTCAGAATCAGCCTGTTCTTTTTTGGCTGCCTCTTCGGCATCCGCTTTTTCCTTGGCCTCTTTCGCCTCAGAATCAGCTTTTGCCATGCGGGCATCGATCGCTTTGTTGATAAGCGCTACGATTTTTTCCTCGTCCATCTTTTCAGCCTCATTTGGAATGGAATCAGATTTAACACCAGTAGGGGCAAGGAGCTTGTCCCATACACCCTGTTCACAAATTGCAACGTGGTCGAGCAATACCGGGGAACCTTCCACCAATAGAGGCTGACCGTCGATTTTGATGATTGAGTCCTGCATTTCGCTATACGTGACGGTTGGCGAGGTGCTTAACTGCTTGGTCGCCATAATTCCGGCGGCTTCGGCGTCATACACCCGGGCAATAGCCCAGACCTCCCCATTATCGGCAACCCAACTGTTCGTCAGGGTGCCGATAACACGCTTCGCAAATTCATCGCTATCGAGCTTGTTTTTCTCCGGGTGCAGCCAAATTAGCGGTACACCGGCAACGCGCTGGAGAAACTCAGGAGTGAGATAGTCATCCGGGTTACGGAATGCCATCTGTTGATCTGCAGAGCGCCAGGTAACCCCCGTTCCGGTCACCCGGATGGCGAACATCCACATGTTGATAAAGTATTGCGGGCTGCTTAATGTCCCATCAGCGATGAGTGCGGCCACTTCGGTTTCATTGAGCGCCTGCTGCGCCAGCATCTCAGCAAAAGGCTGATGAAGCGGCTTAGGCAGATCGTCAATATGGAACCACCCGGCGGCCAGCGATTCGTCGTTAAGCTTCGCTTCAAACTGCTCCGGCACCTCTGCGCGAAATGTCAGGTAATCACCGTAGACACTGTGCGGATTCAGCGGGCCATCGTACTGATACCCCACTTCCTCCAGCACTTCGCGGCGCGCAGCATCAATAGCGAGCTCGCCCGGTTCGACCGTGCCGCCAGGTTGACACCACGTTCCATCATCAGAGCGCTGGATCAGGAAGACGAACTTACCCTGACGGAACATTATCCCGCTGCCAAAAATAGCCACGTTTTAATGCCCCTATGCTGCTTTCATTGACTCCATGAACTTGTGACCCTTCTGGGTCAGCATGTATTCAGGAATACTGCGGATGTTGTAGATGTAGGTCACATAGCACTGGCAGAAAACCTCTTCACCAGGCTGAGTGATTTCATCGAGATACCCGGCAGGACCGGCTTTCACATACCCGTTTTTTTGCGCCCAGTTCCCGCGAATCAGGTAGTACAACTGATCGCGCTCCTTGTGGTCTTCGCGGAAGTCATAACCGGGCCTGCGCCAATGGCTGTGCCAAATCGCCGCAATCGCGTTATTACTCGTTGCGATCACATTATCAATGTTGGCTATCAGCTTGCGGTTCTGGTCGATCATCACGCGGCGCGCTTCATAGTCCACCTTCTCGGCAGCCTTCTGTATATGATCCGCTGTTGCCCGCATCGTCCCCTGAATGCCAGACAGCGCGATGCTATCAGCAGAAGGTATGCTGCTGGCCCAGCCGCTAAAACGCGACAACGTTGTGTCGATAGCTTTTTTGCGGTTGAGCTGGATAAGGTCAGCGCTGGACAGGATCCGCCTGTCGAGTTCAGTCCTCAGTTTTGGTTCGAGGTAGTTGAGCGTAAAGCGGGATATGCCCTGGTGCCGTTTCAGCGCGCCAGCGCGACCAACCTGCAGATCGTACGATTTAGTCAGGTTCCGCGTGACCATCGCCATGTAGTCGTCCGCCGTGTCACTCTCAGCAGCCTGCCGGATGATGCTCTGCCAGCGCTCCAGCTCCTCGCGAGACGTGTAGCCATTGCGAAGAAAGAACTTCACCGCCTCACGAACCGTTCTTGTAAATGTCCTCATAGCATCATCCCACCGCCCGGATCTTCAGCCTTCGGTGGCTCTGGCGGCGGATTATCTTTTAGCGAGTCGTAATCGAGGTTAAGCCGTTGAGGGAAGAGGTTCTCGTTAGCGTTGGCGTTTTCACACGCCCACTCGATCAGCGTTGCGCGGTTCTCGGGGTCAGCGGTGAGTTGCGGCAGTATCGATTCCAGCATACTGACGATGGCCTTAAAGCGCGTTTCGTCTACCTTCACCTTTTCGCTCTCCGGCTCCTTGAGGGAGGACGGCCAGCGGTATTCGAAGTTATTTATCCACATCGAGAAATACACGCTGTAGGTGTTTTTCAGTTCCGGGAAGTCGGCTCGCAGCGACTGGAAAAACTCTATGCTCCATGCCCGGTACTGGCATACACGAATAAAGAATGCATAAAGCTGATCAAGCCATTCACGGATGTTGTCGATGTACACAGCAACGGCGCGCGCATCTTCAGTGCCTTCCCCGAAGCCCTGGGCGAACGTCTCAGAGTTAAGAATGATCGCCGGCATATCAGCGGCGGCGGCCACGTTCTCCAGAATGTGCTTACGGGCAGAGTCGAGAGGTTTTTCCAGGTTGCTGAGGTCGATTGACTCGATATTATCTTTGTCACCGATTTGCAGAACTTCTCCCGTTTTCCCTCTTTTCAACATCATGCGCTTAATGCCGCTCAGCTTCTGCATCATGTTGTTGACGACGGAGCTTGGCCCCTGAATTTTTGTTACCAGCAACCCGCCCTTCACGGCCACCATGTCATCAGTGCGCATGGTCTGGATGAAGGATTTCAGCGGATAAAGCGCACGTTGGTAGACGCTACGCCCGGTGAATCCGAATGCCGCCGGGTTGTAAGCCAAATAGATCGGGTCTTCGTTTTGCACGACGACACAGCGCGATTTGTGATATAACTTTCCGGCAACCCGAATGCCATCGACTTTCTGAAAGTCCTGCGCATTCGGATCCTGATTCAACACGATGCTGCCCGCGGTGTTCAGCGGGTCGAGGATATTAAAGCTGACGTTGTGTTTATACAGCGTGCGGTAATCGAGCGATTCATTCGGTTCCTGGTTATCCACCAGCATTGCCACCGCCGACACACCGTAAATTCGGGCAATTCGCGCAGCGTTGGCAATGTGCTGATTAGCTCCCATAGCTTTCCATTCGCGCTCGAACGCATCGCGCAGGCGCTGCTCAAGGCCATAAGACTGAGCAACATGCACGGTGCGCGGTTCATTCATCGCCATCTTAATGGGACGATCCACCATCTTGCCGCCCAACGGGTGGTAGAGGTAGACCGTTTTGCAGGTCTGATAGCCCGCCGTTGATCCTGGCTGAATATCATCGCTGTCCAGCAATGCCATCAACTCTGAATGAGAGCAGCTGCCGATTTCGAAATCATCTTCGTTCATTGGTTTTCTCGTCAGAAGCCGTCGCCATTGCCTAACCCAAGCGCGACGCCATAGTTGAAACAGTCAAACAGGTCATCGTCCTGATTTTCTTCGCCAATGATGAACTGGAGCACTTGCGTCAGAAGGTGGTTTTTCTTCGACTGCTTGTATTCCACCAGCTTGTCATAGGCGTATTTCGAGATGCGTACTTTCCCCGACGCTACATACCCGGAGATATTGATGGCGCGGGACTCTTTGGGCAGCGATGTGAGCTCGCTATCGATTGGGTGAACATTCCATCCCTCGTTAGCCCCCTGCTGCAATAGCGTGATACCGGTGGCCTTGTCCTCGATAAACAGCCCAGCCGTGCCCATACGTGCCAGACATATTTCGCTGAGGTGTTTAGCTTTTCCAACCCACTGCGGCACTATGTCTTTCAGGAAATACCCGTCAATCTGGATAATGTCCCAGTCAAGAATGACCAGGCAGGGCGTTGGGAAGTTGCTAAGTGCGAACCAGATGCAGGCTGAACCATCGTTCTGTAACTGGCCTTTCTGGGCGCAATCGACAACGCCATAGACGGTATCGCAACTCGCCGGGTAATCGACCGGAACGCCGTTCTCCAAAAGCCATTCCATCTTGAAGAAGTTTTGCCCTCGCCAATCGACGAAATCAGCGTTGTATTCCTGCTGAACCACCATCGGTGGACGGCCGGCGATTATTCGTGCCAACGCCTCAGGGTTAATGGTCGGGTTCGCTGCGGTAGGTGCGTGGTGCTCTTCCCACCCCATCGATTTATCGTTGCAGGCCTGATAGAAAAAGTTCTCGTCGTCCACGCCCTTCGGCGTACCGGCCATCACAGCGTCGCCGTCATAATCGAGCAGCGTCGGCTCTATCGCCTGTTCCCAAATATCACGCATGCCCTTTTTAACCAGGCTGCCTTCGTCGATGATGACTTTGTGATATTTACGGGAACGGCCAGCGTCCGGGTTGTCCAGCGTCCAGAATTCAACCTGACCACCGCCGATCGTCTCAATTATCGAATCCGTCTTGCTGGAACTGGTTGTGATCGGCTTGAGCAGATCACGAATGGCCTTAAACGAGGGCAGCAGGATTTTATAGGACGGCGCAAACCAGCCCACGCGCATCTGTTTTGCCGCCCAATTGCCGCCAGCCTGTTCCAGCATGGTGGTTTTACCAAAGCGGCGCCCGGCGCGGATCACTTTCCTTTTGGCCGGCGAGCGATAAATTTTCTTCTGCCCGTCGTGGAACGGCAGGAACGTGATCGTGTGTTCAGTCGCCATCAGGAGAGTTCACCAATTTGATCACCACCGTCGGCTCGTCGTTTTTCCCTTTCCCCTTGCGGTTCAGTTCAACCTCTTGCTCCAGGCGGTCGGCCTCGGCGGTGCGTTTTCGGATTTCCAGCTCAAGCAGACGCTGCGCCAGTTCTGATTCGGTAAGCCCCATGCGACGCATGATCGCCTCGAACATTTTTTCCCGGCTTATCGCAGAGATCTCGATGCCACCTTTGACAACCTTCGTGCCGGAGTAAGCCAGTCGCGCAGCACCGGATAATGTTCGTGTATCCGGGAAGTGCGCCCGCCCAATACCATCACCGTTGCACCGCGGGCAAGCTGGGTTAGGCTCCCTGTTGTGGTCGTAGCCATAGCCGCCCTTGTCTGGTGGTTCCGGCTTGTTCCTGGCCTTGGCCTCTTCGCATTTTTCATCATGCTCGATTGAATCCCGCCACTGGTAGTGGTGGCCAAATCCCCAACAATGCCGGCAGGCGCCGCGGCGATACTGCGAAATCTCGTTTGCATCGAACGTGGCCAGCTGCCACATTTTTTCGAGCACTTCATCAGCGTTTGCCAGGGTGCGCGATACCGACGCAACCAGTTGACTATCGATGGCACGTTTAACGTTAGGATTCGCCAGAAGCTGACGGCCGTAGTTTGGGTCGCTGTAACCTGCACGCTCAGCAGCGGCAGTGGCATTCTGATCAATCAGGTATTCCGCTACGAAAAGGCTTTGCTGTGGTGATAAGCCTGATTCCGATATCAGCTCTTCTGCGCTGACTTTGGGATCCGTCTTGGTACGCACCTTTGATTTTTGCGTACCGCTTTTGCGTACCTGCGTACCTTTCTGCGTACCGCCCTTTCCCTTGCGTATCCAGCCATGCTTTTTGGCGCGCTTCCTGATTGCCCCCTCACTGATGCCGTATATCTCTGCCAAGTCGCGGAGAGAAAGTTGACCGGCACAGTAATCGCGCTCGAGGCCGCTTTCTTCCGGTTGTGACATAGCATTCTCCATAAAAAAAGCCATCAGCCTGCCGGTGCGCTGGGTGCGCGGTGGGTGCAGGTAGACGACTTTGGTTATTTTGCTTGCGCATTATCGATGGCACTCAGTGAATGCCACCTGTAATGCTAATCTTTCAGATAATCTTCGGTGTTAACCACCGACTCCCCCATTAGCAATTCAGCACGAGTGCTAGTAACAATGGCGGTGTGATGAGGGTGTACGTTTTCAGCCAACCATCTGATGAGTGGTCTGGCGGCGTCCTCAAAACTTCCTGTTTCCCATGATGAATTTCCTTGTCCGACTTTCATTCATTTTCTCCCGGCGGCTTCCCGCCATTGGTTCAGCGTGGCCACTTGGCCGGCGCAGATTGATAACGCTGTTTGCAGTGCCAGCGCATGACTGCCAATGTCGCCCCAGGTATCACCCTGCAATTTTGGTTGTTCGCAGGGGGTGAACACCGATTCAGGGGGAAACAGCACGAGCGGCGGCGGTGGCGGTGGTGTCCGTTCCGCGCAGGAGGCCAAGAACAGCACCAGGAGCAGTGCGGCGGGCGCACTCGTCATTCTGGATTGCTTCACGATACTTCCTCTGGTAGTTTTCGCCCTGCTGGCGCAGCTGCTGCTCTCTCCGTTGCTGTTCGGCCATCATTGCGCGATTACGGGCGTCATCCGCGCGCAGTGTGGTGATCAGTCCTGCCTGCTGCGCCAGCGTCTTTTTCTGCTCTGCAACCTGCTGGCGTGCCAGCTCCAACCGGTGCGACAACAGCGAGCTGTAACCACCCAGGCATATGGTCGTCACCAGCAGGAGCAACATTCCCCCGCCGGCCAGTTTTGAGATCCAGCCGCTCATTTGTCCAATCCCCAGCAAGCCAGTTCGGCTTCCTGATCGCGCCGTACGATCTGCCCGTAGCAGTTATTCGAGCGGATGCGACAATCTCGGCCGCCATCGTAAATCCAGCGGCGGATTTCGCGGCAGGCGCCAATGCGGTCGCCGGCGTTCAACTTTTTGTAAAAGGTGGAAGTGAAGCACTTTCCGGGGCCGATGTTCCACGGACAGAACGAGGCGATCCCGACTTTTTGCGGTTCGGTCAGCGTTACCTTGACGTTGCGGTCTACCCAGTCGAGCGCCTTTTTCTGCTCTGCTGCGTCAATCTGCTTGCACTGCTCGGCGGTCAGGCGCTGACCCTTCACAACCTTCTGGCCGTTGACCATCGTCACGCCGCCGCAAATTGTCCAGATGCCGACTCCGTCCTGGTATGCAGTCAGGCGCTGTCCTTCTTTTTCTTCCTGAAACTGCGACATCATGACTGGGGCCGATGCGCCGGCAGCAATCAACGCCAGCATAGCGGCGCTAAGTTTGGTCTTTATCGAAGCCACTACTCGCCCCCTATCAGATCAACGTCTTGCGCGTTAATGTTCTTGTTTGAGCGGTCAATGAGGTACATTTTCAGTAACCTTTCTCGCCGGCACCTGAACCAAATACCCACGATGCACCCAATAACGGAACTGAGGATGCCGACAAAAATGCCGATCACCATCCACTCACTGGGCGAAAAATAATTTATTGCCCCGAGCAGCAGGCCAACCAACCAGCCGCCATGCGTGGCGCTATCTGCGATTTTTTCCGGCATGGATCTCATCCTTCCCCCTCGCCGGGGCATGCCCCGTTCATCGGGTGATAAAAGCGAAAAACCGCCGGGAGGCGGTCGCTATGGTGATTCAGGTTTGGGATATGGCTTCGGGCTGAACAGCTTCGTGTTTAGCCGCCGGCGCGCCCGCTTGTTCAGAAAGCGGATATACCTGAACTGATTAAATGTGTGGGCGGTGGCGCGGTGTGCGTTCGCCTGCAAGAAATTTCCACGGGCGCCAGCCTTGCGCCCTTTCGTCGTCATGGCGATCTTGTGATACCACTCTCCGTCGAGCTCGTAGAACGTCGTTTGATGGCTGCCGACGTAATCGAAATTGCTCGCCTGATACACGACGCCGAACCGGCCGCACCGCTCGTCTGCAAACGTCTGCACCCAATCCACAGCGGGATAGAGCAACTTGATAGTTTTCAGCGCATAGCTGATTGCGCGCGATTCGGTGTTGCGCGGCATCCGGTCATGCACCCAGAGCCGGTTTAACTCCATGTATTCGCGGTTGCCGGTGCCGGTCACGACGCGCGCCCCGCTGCTCGGGTTCATCGCGTAGCCCCACTGCATGACGCCCACCAGCTCGCGGCCGTCAAAAATACCCAGGTGCAAATAGGAGTTGTTCACTACGCGCTTGCTGTAGTGAAAATGGCTGATCACCAGACGGGCAAGCCAAACCGGGATCGTTGCAACGTGGAGATCGTCGCATCCAAAACCGACGGTTTCGCCAGCATAGACGATCGGCGCCGGCTTTCCGCTGGCGCGTGATACAACTGCATTAACGTGATTTTTCAAGGCCTCGGCACTCCAATAGACGGGTGTGCTCGTGACTGTTGACGCGGGCATACAGCCCCGGAGAGCGGCAACTTTCCGGGGCGCCCATCTGGAGCGGGAAATAAAAAACCCGCGCGCGGGCGGGTTAACATAATTTAGGCAATTTATCAAATTAGCGTCGAATATGCCCTATTTTGTTGCATTTTGCAAGAGCGAGTTCAAGACTAAACGTCTTTTTCGCCACTTTGTGTACGTTGCTCATATTCAATTTCTGCTTCAATTTGTGAAATTGATTTTCCAACCCTAGGAGTAGCTCTCGCCTGAGCGGTTGGTTCAGTTGAAAAATGTACATCAAAATCAAGTTTTATCCTGTTAGCCTCGGCACACATTCTGATGTAACCACGAAGCATATTTTCTTTGAACGTATACCACCCTTTCCTTTTACCATTAAACGCAGGAATAACCACTTGACCGAAATCAGGTGATCGAAATTTTCTAATGATCCTAGAAATTCCTGCCTCAGTTAATAATTCTACCGTTTCTTTTTTCCTCCGAGACACCTGATCCATTACATCCTGATATGAATGGCGAATTCCTCCAATAGTCCTCAGCAAATCTCTAGAATCCGCTATAGCCCATAATAGATAGGAATAATTATAATCTCTTGCATAAGTTGCCTTCTCATATGGCCCGCGCAAAGACTGTGCAACAGACGAAACCGCCTCATTTAAACCATCATAATATAAATAGTCAGTGACTCTATCTAAATCTTTCTCATATGCCAACACAAGCATTTTTTCACATATAAGATGAACGTAATGAGGATAGCCATCACTTATACCTGCAATTCTAATTCTTAAATCTTCGGGTACAGACAACCCAAACTCACTAAATGCCCTATCTATAATAGCAAAGCATCCTGAGTAATGTAATGGTTCAAGTTTTAGCTCATGGATTTGTCGAGAGCTAGAAGCATGCCCCATTAACAACTCTTCATATGCTTCGGCTATACCAGTGAATATAAATTTTACCTCAGAACGTTTATCGCCCAACTGTTTCAGTAACGTTCCAAACTTCTCTCTTTCTTTTTGTGATTTAATTCTATCGAATTCATCTATTATAATAAATGGTTTGTCAGAATGAATTTTTTGCAAGTAGTCCAATGCAAACACGGCTGAAGATGTATCAACAATTTTGATATCTTGGCTGTTACTACTATCTTTTTTCTCAAATTTAACGCCGGTTCCGCCCACAGCTAAAGTGACTGATACAGTCCACTCGCTTTTATTCATCCCAGACATGCCAGCTTCACGCAAAGCATCCGCAACTATTGATTCCATAGTTGTGTCTTCATCGCAGCTCAACAGGATGGGCTCTGCCTGCACCTGTAGGTCGTAAGCTAGTGAATGAGCAAGAGATGACTTGCCAACCCCTCGGTTACCGAAAATGAAACTATGTCTTCCGGGAGCATAAAGCGCGGCCCTCATTGCCTCATACTGCCTGTCCCTACCAAATAAAAACTCCGAAGTATCAATAGGTTGAGATGGCCTTACAACTTTATACAACCTATCATAAAACTCATCTCGACTCAGTGCTGACAAAGGCATGACCTTACTCCCTAATTGTTTTCCACCATTATGAATCGATCACCCTACGCATGGGAAGTGTAAAGAACATAATCCAGCACCCTGTAAGAAGCAGAAAGATCGACTAACAACTCGCCCTATTTCATCTCCTTGCCTTTCTGAAAGTCTTGTTTTACATCTAAAACACCATGCAGTGCCCGTTCATCTAGCTGCTGGATGGATAATTTTAGCTCCAACCAATGATAGGCATAAACTCGAATCCAAGTAGAGCGATTTATATCCATCATCCGCGCAAGTGCAGCGCCTGCATATTCCTTATATGTTTTGTTATGGCGAGTAGCTGCAACTTCCTGGACGGCCAGCCAAACTAATGAAACAAGCCTTTTTTTTGTTTTTTTTAAAAGGCCGATAGGTAAACGGCTCTTGTAATCATTCCAAATTTTTTCGCAAACTATTACTTGATATTCAAAATCCAGCTCCAACCCATAACAGTACCGTATCCATGCCTGCTCATGTTCAGACAATAAATTTACAGCCCTGCGCCAAGGTGCCGCAGAAAATTCATTCTCGTTTATCAGTGGGAATGGCCGACGCCTGCTTCGAGTTTCCAGCACATGCAAAGCTGAATTTTCGGCTCTAACTTGCCTAATCCCTCCCCGACCATCATCTAGTAGAACAACATGTACTGGTTTCCGTGGATTTCGATCTTTATCTGCTGGCGGATGTTCAGCAAATGCCTCTAACTGCCCCTTCGTTCCGCCCGATGAATCCACTAGGGCAGTACGTAGATTGATGCGTATATATTCCAATTGCTGTGCATTCATCATTGTGGCACCACCAGCCCGCGGCGGGCTATTTGAATAATCGTCAGAACGATCGCGCGGTCCATCATCTGGCGCCGCTCTTCGCGTGATAGATCTTTGCCGTTATCGATCGCGGTGTGGCAACAAACGCAGAGCGCCGCGGTGGCGCAGTCGTCAGTTTTCAGCCCCATACCCTTCCCCTCGTTCCGGTGCGCGACCTGGGTTCCCCAGTTTCCACACAACACGCATTGTTCGATTTGCCCGACGGCCGCCAACCATTTTTTGCTGCGGTAAATTTTCATCGTCTCACCCCGCAAAATTCATCAGCTGCGCCGCGGCGTTCTCGGCCTCCTCATGGGAGCGAAACGGCTTGTGCAGGATCCAGCGCCATAAAACATCGAGTGCGGCCTGATACAGCTGATGGAACTCTGTTTCGTCCATGTTGGCGAACGCGATGCTGCGGGGATGTTTGCGTAGAGTGCCGTCGGGGAGTTGGATCGCGTCATAGTGGCCAGCCTCGACCGTCACCCACGCGCGATAGGCGTCAAAGGATTTGCACGCGCTGATGCTGCCGGCACGCCGATCAGCGATGCGCTCGAGATACTGCTCTGCCGCATTCAGAAGCGCCGGCTCATTGCCGCCGAACGTAGCCAGGAATCTGGCGTAGCCGGTAACCAGTTTGCGCTCGTTCGTGGAGATAGCGCCGCCGGTGGGTTCCCAGTATTCGAACCCCAGATTGAGAAGCGCGAAAAACCGACGGTGAAACGCCGGGTTGCGCACCTGTTTGAAATCGGCCACCAGCACGGCGCCGAGCTTGCATTTCGATTGCAGAAATTCGCTGGTCTCCGGCGTGGCCGGGATCAGTATTCCTGGTGATTGCTTGATGAGTTGTAACTGCGCCATGTTCTCTCCTGTGGCGCAGCAGGCACGGGGTGTTCAGGCCCGTTAAGTGAGTCTATCAGAATTTATCTTGCGAAGACCGGCCCGCTCTAAAATTTGCGTTATCAGCTTTGGCGTGCCGACGATGTCTTCTGGCTGTAGCGGCATGAAGGAGAGCTGATCGCCCCGTCGGTACATCAACGCCCGCTCGCAGACGGGGAAATTTTTGAATCTGGCAACCACCGCATCATCCATGCAGCGCACGACTTTGTACCCTCCTGGGGGCGTGTCTTGTAATCCGGTCACCTCAACCTCCTTTGCTGTGTGATTTGTCGGCAAAGAGTGCCATCAATAAAACCAGTCGTCCGCGCTTTCCCAGGTCTCCTGAAGGATGTTCTCTATTCGTTCTTTTGCGCCTTTTTCAGCCCCGAGCACCGACAGATTATCCTGGGCGCCGAGCCGCACGGCGACGCGGCAATCGGGGTACGATTTCAGCAGTCGTTTCTGAAACTCCTGTTCAATCGCCGCAACTGCGCCTGCCGGTAACTCTTTGTTTTTCTGGATTACTAATTCAACTTTCATCATGCGCCTCCGTAGTACTGGTTATTTATACAGTATAATTATGGTTAGAATAATTTGAGTTTGCAAGAAAAGAAAAGCCCCTATCGGGGCTTTTGTGTGCTACAGGTCGATAATCAACCAATCTCTTTAAATTTTAGTGGGTTGCGTGTAAGGATATTCAGTAAACCCTCCGTCTCCGGGTTTTTACCGCCGTTTTTAGAATCAACGATGCATAAAGCGCCGGCGAGAAGGCCGCCGGCACGCTGTCGAAGCCGGCTTTCACAAACATTGAGCGAACAATCAGCGGAGCAACAGCCAAATTGCTGATCGCATTGTTGCGCATATCGTTGTCGAGGTGGATCACCCCATATCCCGACGGGACTGGCCCATTCACGCACTCCCACACGTACACATCGAGGCGGACGTGCTTTCCAGCAACCACGATCACCTGCGCCTTGTTTTTCTTTGGCGTTTTTCCGCCTGCATGGTTAAAACGCCATCCGCGCCGCTCCAGAGCGTTCTTGATTCCGTTGGCAGTTCTGTTATCGCCGAAACGATGATTGAAGGACTCCACCAGCTGCGTATAGGGTTTATCTCGATTTGCATACAGGTAGCTGAGCTGGGCATCAGTATACTCCCCTGCTGGTCTGAGTTTGCCGATCCACCCGTTATGCGAAAGAGTTGAACGAATCGTGTGGCGCGACCTATTTTCACCAAACTGCAAATTATATGCGGCGGTCAGCTCATGGCTTGTCATTCCTTCAGCGTTATTTTTCAGAAAAAGTAACTGTTCATCAGTGAATAATTTACGACTCATCGGTGACCCCCAAAATAGCAGGGAGAGTATGCAACGTCCCACCGTTCATATTGCGTTGAGCATCGATCACCACCCGATACGTGGAAACCAGTGCTTGCGATAAATCGACAACAGCCTCAGCACGATCGAGTTCCTCTTTCAGGCGTTCGCCAGTCAGACCGGGATCGTTGATTGTTTCAAGCATGGCAAACTGGTGATTGACCAGGTCCTGAATGCTATTTTTCACGATTTACCTCCGCATATCTGATCCGCCCGTAGTACATACCTGAGCGAAAACGATAATGTTTGCTCTGCTGCCACATGTCGCGTTCTGTGGTGATTTCTACCCCGCGTACCAGGCGCGGCTTGCTCATTCCTTTCATGCCGATGTCCTCCCGCGCAGGTTGGCCAGCGCCCGATCAAACATCTTGTGGACGTTGCAGAACTGCAGCTCTTTGGGGTGGAAGTGCCACAGCGTTTTATCCGGCGTTCCGGTACGGGGATTAGCGCGATAATTAACCTCGGCGCGCTCAACAAATTTGTCGGACACGCTTGTCAGCTTGTAGAGCGCCCTCGGCCCGCAGCCCTTCTTTGTGATTTTTACGTCTGGCGATCTGATCATCGACCGCAGCCTGAGCGCCAGCTCCTGCCGCGTCATCGTGTTTGCCGGGTGCGCGGCTTTGACCGCCTCCCAAATTTCAGTGGTGCTCATTTCTTTGCCGAGGATGATATCCACGAGCTGCTTTGCGGTTACTCTGTGCTTTTCGGTTACTCTGTTGGTCATTGGTTTATGCTCCGATTACTTGATCACCCGCAGGTGGCTTACATTTTTTCGATAGCTTCCCCAGGTGAAGTCCACCCAGATCCCGCCATCCATCGTTAATCTGTCCATGACTCTTGCGCCTAAAACATCGGTTAATTCCCTCGCATTCAAATTGGTTAAAACTCCCACCGGTTTTAGCGACGACAACCGGCGATCGATAACCTGATTCAAAATCACCCACTCACCCCGCGTTTCACGCTGTACGCCCACTTCGTCGAGAACGAGCAGATCGACCTTGCACAAGTCGTCGAGCAACGAAGCCTCGGACTCTCCGCCGTCGTAGCAGCGTCGAACGCGAAGCATCAGATCTGGAATAGTAACCACCAGTACCGTGTTATTTTTCGCCAGTAGGTGGTTGCCGATAGCTGCCGCCAAATGGTTTTTGCCGGTACCGCAGCCGCCGCTGAACACGAAGCAGCCGAACCCCATACCGAAATTTTGCGCATAGCTTTTGGCCTTGCTCAGGGCGTGGCGCTGCCCGTCGTTGTTCACCTGGTAATTCGCGAACGTGCAGTTGCGGTGCAAGTCGCAGATCCCCGAGCGTCCGAAAATCCTTTCTGCGCGGGTGCGTTGGTTCGCTTTATCCAGCTCGGCACTGCGCTTTTCCCCTTCGGTGCGATGCCAGGCGAGCAACTCTTCAGCGGTGCTGAACTTCGGCTTGACGCCTGGCGGCATGATGCGCTGCAGCCTGCTGATCAGTGACTCTGGTGTTTTCATGGTTCACCTCGTGGTTCAGGAAAATCCCGCTGGTTTTTCGTCGTAGTTGCCCGACGGTTCGAAACTGCCCCGCCTCCGGCTTCCGCCGCCTGCTGGCGCCGCGGCTGGCTGTTTTCTCAGGTGGTCAGCAAATTTCAGTTCCCACTGTGCCTGATGGAACGCTTTTCCCTCTGGCTGCCAGTAGGCAACGAAGCTCGCCAGCTCGGCCGGCGTGTACCCCAGCTCGGGACCGCTTAGAGCTTTTCCCCACAATGCGGCACGCTGACGGAAATCCGACGACGGCTGCCAGCCGGCAGTCATCGGAAACTTCAAAGCAGGATCATCAGGCCAGGATTCATCCACGAACTCCGGCGGTGCCGATTCCCCCGTCGGCGAAGCAATCGCGCCCGCGCGTTTTATGTGTGGGGTTTTATCTTTTAGATCTGTATCTGGATCTTTATCTGGTACGTTACCCTGCGTTACACCTGCGTTACCGGTCGTTTCTTTGCTGCTTTCTTTCCCTTCTGCCGTTGCTTTCTCTGCCCGCTTCTTCTCGCGAAAAGCCTTTACACGCGCGGCGGAGTCGTCTTCCCGTTTGGGTTGTCGCTTTGCCCATCCGGTAACAAAATCACCGTCAAGAACTTTCCCCTGCATTGCTGCAAGAATTTGCTCTACCTGCTCAATGTCGAGATCCAAAGAGCTGGCGATGTCGTCTGCGCACAGATTTTTTATCCTCCCGCGTTCGGTTGCGCTTCCTTGCGTTACACCTGCGTTACCAGTCGTTTCACTGGCACTTGATGCGTTAACAAGAACGTGCAGGTACACAGCGATAACATCGCCGATCCCCTGCTTCGATTTTCTGGCTATCGTTCGCCATTTCGGGTCGTTTGGCATGTCGTGCCAAAGCCGCAACCATGAATTAGCCATCTGAACTACCTGTTTTTTGCCTATGCTTTGTTACTGCGCTCACCGACGCCCCATACGGCGCCCAGGTACATGCGGGCGATCCGGCTTGCCCTTTACCCGCTTTAGCGGCTTTGCGTACGTCTTTGCGATAGCGATACTGCTGGCGATCGTCGCGTTCGTGCTGGACAGGTAATGATCGGCGCCACGGCCTGCAGCCGAGCGCGCCACGTCGTCTGGAATTCCCTCGCGCACCAGTTGGGCGCGGATCTGCGTTTCGATCTGTGCTCTTGAAAAATTGGCCATTGGTTTATGCTCCGGTTAATGCAGGGTTGAATATGCGCGCCGCAACTCGTTGAGGCTTCGCTCAGCTTTTTCGCACTCCCGTTCAAAGTCGGTCGGCAACGCGTTCAGCAGCGCCGCGGCGATCGCCCCTTGGTGTTCTTTCAGCGCGCGGATTGCCAGATATTCAATGCTGTTTCCGGCAATCAGCCGGGCGCGTAACTCTGCTGGCAGCGCGGCGAGGATCGCCGGTTGCAGCTGTTGAATCTTGCTGCGCGCGGCCACACTATCGCCGTCGAGCCAGCGAAATATCTGCTGTTTGTTGTTATGCCATGCTGCATCGTCAACGCTGCCGTCGGCACGTTCGATCTGCGCCAGCAGTGGCGCCTGTAACTGCAGGTCAAAATAAGCGCGGGTGATCTCAGCGGCTACCGTGCGCTGGGTTGTTTCGATGGCCCATCCGCGCAGCGCTTCGCGGATCTGCTCGTGTTTGATGTTGATTTCCATAAATCAGTCCTTAAGCGGCATCAGTGCTACTCTCATGAAATGAAAATGACACTGTTATGCTTCTGTTTTTCCAGCCTCTTCTTGTGGAGGAAATAAGCTGTCTAAAGTGCAATCACGGCCGAGCTTGTTAAGCGTCTCAACAATCAACCGGCATTCGGGAAGACCGGGCTGACGGGTTCCATTTTCATAATTTGAAATACGAGACTGTCGCCATCCGAAGATCGTTGCTAACTGCTCCTGCGTTAAGCCAAGAGCAATCCTCTCTTTTGCAATGTTGTTCATTTTCACCTCATGTTATGTGTTGCTGAAGCAAATTAAACACATATCGTGTTTCGATGTCAACACTATACGGGTTTTGAGTAATAACACGGAGCGTGGTAAAAAGGTTTCATGAATACGAATGAGAAGATCGCAGCCCGCCTCAAGCTGGCCAGGGAGAAACGAGGGATTTCCCAAAAGACACTCGCCGAATGGTGCGGGTGGGCTCAATCGCGTATTGGAAACTATGAATCAGGCTCCCGTAACATAGGGATCGATGATGCGATAACACTCTCTCGGGTATTGGGCCTACGTCCTGCAGAACTGGTTTTTGGTGATGAAGATTCCCCTGAAAATTGGATGAATGAAAACCAGAAAAAGATGCTGGATCTCTTCAATCAGTTGCCAGAAGCAGAGCAAGAGCGAATGATCGACCTCTTCCAATTACGCCTGAAAGAACTTGATGATTA
>NZ_JBNNOB010000015.1:0-42637 GCF_050274375.1 Sphingomonas sp. NPDC019816 | reverse complement strand
CGTCACTCCGCGCTCGACTACATCAGCCCCGCGCAGTTCGAACGAACCGCGTCACGCTGAGCAAATGCCTCTCCACTTAAGCGGGGCAAGTCCAGAAACTTTTTACACGAGTCGAATTCGCTGTCGTTGTCGCTGACATATTGCCAGCCGTCACCGGTCTTCCTGAGCAATATGACGCCGTCGCCGGTATAGCCGCCCATGGCGTTCTTGGCGTTGACGACGAGACAGGCCTTCTTGGTCGTGGGGTTGAAATAGAAGTCGCCGAACTTGGCGGATTCCGGGTCCTTGAGGTTGCGTCTGACTTCCTCTTCCGCGCCGCTTCGATCGCTGGTGCAGGCCCCTAACAATGTGACCGTCGCGAGGAGGGCAAGCAGGCGCAGTGGTCCTTTGATTGTCATGATTGTTCCCTCTGTTGATGGCTGATGGAAATGCGACATCGCGCCTCGACGCTGGATCGCGCAGGCGTGGTTGTGGATGTCGTCATGGTGTCGTCGCCCCCTGATGGAGCGACCTTCGGCTCAAACCCTCGTGCCGCCCCTATGTACCTCTCGGGAGCGGCGGCCGAAGCCGGATGTTGGAAACCTGTCCGTATGAGCAGGCGCATGCGCCTTTACCGGCAGACCGGCTGGACATGCGCGCATGCCACCCGGCCTCGAACATGCGTTCGCGACCGAGTTCATACGGAAAGGGGTTTCCACGCCCCGCCCCCCGGCTTTCACAGGAGGCGCGACGATTATGGAAGGCTGGTGGGCGGTTCGCAATAGCCGTTGCGACGAGTCATCGGTACTTAGCAAGCCTTCATATAAGATGCTGCGCCTTGCGCGTGTGGGGCGAATGCCGCTCCATTATCGAAATAGATAGAGATCAATTAAAATCAGTCAGTCTACTTTTGCTTGGCCAATTACGATAAGACAGATTTGCCCGGGTTTCCAGTTGCGATACATGAAGGTATGGTGTTTGAGTACAATATAAAAATTCTACTTTGCACGTAATAAGTATTAATAATGAAAAGTAATAGATAATGGTAATTTATTAATGTCATTGACCTACTTGTATTTTTAACCTATTAAAATGAGCGCATCGCCCTTACTACTGTAGTAAATTGAAACTTTAAAGATTTAAAATGTACTAATTTCTTATTGGCAATCTGTTGCTATTTGCTGAATAGCAATGGCCTGCTCGCCGAGCACTGCGGTTGTGCGTTGCACTCACCATGAGACCACGATGCGATTATAGTCTCGTCGTCCCTCGCGCTTCTGCCGGCCATGCTGGTCCAGCGGGCGACGCTAGCGGTGCAGATTCGTGCCCCCAAGTGGGAATGTTCGCCAAACTTGCGCCACATTTCAGGTTGTGTTCTATCTATGTTCCGCCTGAAGAAAATGGCCCTCAGTCAAAAAGGACGTCGTTTTCGGGTGCATGAATCGCTATCGTCCAAGTGACGCTATTTTGTTAGGGGACGCCAATGACCACGAAATCCGTCGCGCCTACCAAGGAGCGAATCGAAGCCAAGCCTTCTGAGCCTGCCTCATCAACCAGCCAGCCCGGCCGATCAAGCTGGGTTACAGCAGACAGTAAGATTGCTGGAATCATGCATGGGGATTCCGCGTCCATGCTAAAGCAATTGCCCGACGAGATTTTCAACGTCGCTGTCACCTCACCGCCATATTATTGGGTGCGCGACTACGGTTACGATGGTCAGGTCGGCCACGAAGATAGTGTAGATGCGTATGTTGAAGCGCTGATGAAAGTGTTCGATGAGGTGAAGCGGACGCTACATCCAGAAGGCGTTTTCTTTCTCAACATCGGCGATACATATTATTCTGGTAATGGCCAGCCGCATGGCAGCGACCCACGAAGTTCGTCGCGAAATTTTGCACGAAAGAAGTTGAGGCCCGTCGACCAATCTGGATGGGACATCCCGAAAAAGTCGATGATCGGCGTTCCGTGGAAAGTCGCCTTCGCGATGCAAGCCCGGGGCTGGACGCTGCGGAGTGACATTATTTGGAATCGGGGTAACGCTTTTGTCGAGCCCACTGCTCGAGACCGTCCATATCGCCAATACGAACATGTCTTTATGTTTTCGAAGACCCGCTTCTATTCTTTCGACCGCAGCAAGCTAGTCGAAGAAGACGTGTGGAATATACCAATTGAGCGCAGCATGCGGACGCGAGAAGCAGGTCACAACGCCGCTTTTCCCTCTGAGTTGGTGCGTCGGTGCATCGAAGTCGGCAGCCCCGTCAGCGGCCACGTCCTGGATCCCTTCGTCGGCTCCGGCACGACCATATTCACTGCGCTGGCTCACGATCGGAATGTCGTCGGCGTAGACATGAGCGAAGATTACGTGGACTACGTTGCGACGACCCTCGAATGCGATGGCCATAAACCCATATCCTGGGAGGAAGTGCAGGAGCGACTTAAAAAACCTTCTGGACTTTGGGAGACATGGGCTGGCAACAAGAGCAACTTCCGCAAGCCGGGCCGAAAGCGAGCTGACTGATCAGTGCAATATTTTGATATCCCTACAATCAAGGACGCCGTTGAGCGTCTGCAGAGTTATCAAGGCACGAAGCTCATTTCGGCGTTCGTCTTCGCCGCTAATGACGTAAACGTGAATGCGGTGACCGACCTTTCCAAACGGCTCGGCACCGATCGACTTGTAGATCGATACTTTAGTGGAGCGTTGGTGGGCCTGCCGCCAATGCAGCGAGGGAATCTCCTTCGGCCCCGATTCACGGATGTGACCTGGAAGAGTGGGCGCTTCGCAGGCGATTATGTCATTCGTCAGGATACGAGATTTTGGGCGAACATTTCGTCAAGCCGAGGGCATCGTGAGTGGGCGCAGCGCGGCCTGATCGAGGGAGACAAGTCGATCTTCCAACTCAAGCCCGGCTTTCAGGCTGAGTTCGAACAGGACATCCCAGCCGATTTCCATTTTGAAGATTTTATGGTCTGGCTCTTCGCCTTCGAGGGCTTTCCCGACGAGGTCGACGGGTGGCCTTCACTGTATGACCATCTAGTTCAGACGGTACTTGAGCTTGCGCAATTCCAACCCGAGTATGTTGGGCGTTTCAAGCTCGCAGTCCCCGCTGAACCTTGGCCCGCGACTATCCCTAACAGGCCTACTAATGAAGAGTTTCTCGCTGAGCTTGCGCCCAAATTGCAGGTACTGCTCAGCACGGTCGAGGCGGAACCCGAGCGCGAAAATGAATTGCCACCGCTTCCAGATGATGATGCCGATTATATAGCTGTTTCCACGGCGATTCGGTTGAAGGAGAGCTTTTCGTTCCTACTGGCAGGACCTCCTGGCACCGGGAAATCTCGTAAAGCGCGTCAGATCGCTACCAAGTTGGCTGGGGCTCCCGAGCGCGAGTTGTTCCTTCAGTTTCATCCAGCGATGGGCTACGATGATTTTGTGCAAGGCTTCCGGCCCGTTGCCGTCAAGAACGACAATGGCGAGGAGATCGGTGTCACTTACAAGCTCGCCTCGCGCCTTTTCATGAAACACGCCGAAAAGGCTCAAGGTGACCTCACTCACAATTATGTTATTGTGATTGACGAATTGAACCGGGGTGATGTCGCCAGAATTTTTGGTGAGGTCCTGACATATTTGGAGCCAGCATATCGCAGGAAGTCGTTTCGTCTGTCTTATGCGGACTCTGACGTCACCCTTCCCGAAAATCTGATTATTGTCGCTACGGCGAACCCCTACGACCGTTCCGTGACAGATTTAGATGATGCCTTGCTGCGTCGGTTTTGGGTAATCGAAATGAAACCTGACGCCGCCATACTGCGTGCCCATCTTCTGGACAAGGGTGTCGAGCCCGGCCTTCTAAATCGGACCGTTCGGTTATTCACAATAATAGATGGTGTAATGCCAAATGGTTTTGGTCATACCAACTTTTTGCGAGTGCGAGCGCTGGACGATCTTAAGGCCGTGTGGGTCGGTCGCGTGAGAATGGGGCTAAGCCGTTCCTTCATCCATGATCGAGAAACTTACATCTCTACAGAAACAGAAGTCGAAGCCCTCTTGGCAGCGGGACAGGAAGAGGGCGTAGCGCCTGATGGTGACGTAGCACCTCCTGCGGAAGCATGAGATGGTTTGGGCCCCTCGCGTAGTCGAGATTGAGGAACGCGAGAACCGTATCTTCCCGCGTGAAGACTTATTCGACAGCGCTGGTTATTCACTCGTACTACCCGAAACGCGCGCCCTGTCGGCAGTCGAACTCAAAGACGTCCGGGAGGGGGTCAATCTTCGAGCGTTGGGTTTGATTGGCTATTTGCCCCTTACCGGGCAGATTGTGCTGAACCTACGGCCGAAGTTTCCTGTGAAAAACTTGTGGCGGATGCTTGCGATTGCAGACAACAATTACGATCGCATGCTGCCTGTTTTGCGTTCATACGAGCAAGCCAGAGAAATCCCGCCGCATCAGCTGCTTGCCAGGGGGTTTTGCTATTACCTGCGCGCCATAATGAATATGGGCTTGGCCCGTAGCTACTATCGCGAACCCTATACTGGCTTTTATAAACCGAAGGTTGACTTTTCCCGTACCGTAGCTCGACATCTGTCGAGGGGCGATGACCTCACCATTTCGGGGGACGTTTTCGGTTTTTCGGCAAACCTCCCTGTGAATGCAGTGCTGAAGTCTGCCTGCCTTGCGTTTCTCCGCCTCATCCCCCGAGATCCGAAATGGCTTACCGAAAGAAAGCTCTTGCTGGAGGGCTTGAACTCGCTTCACCGAGTACGGTCGAGCGCGATGCTTGTAGGAGGCGAGGCCCTGGCAAATACGGTTCCTCGCTGGCTTCAAGATCATTATCACGGCGCCCTGTCTGTTTACGCAATGTTACTAGGCTACACTGATATCGGCTTTGGTTACGAAGCGCAGGGAAGTAAAATGCCGTCGTTCCTGTTCTCGCTGGACGAGGTTTTTGAAAGCTTCGTGCGTAATGTTTTTCGAACGGCATCGAGGGAGAGGAAGGTTGCGGTGCTCGATGGTAACAATCCCAAGCACCATGGTCGCTTATTTCTCGACAGTAATCGGTTTCCTACCAAGCCAGACCTTATCTTCCATCGAAAGAAAGCGGTGATTGGACTGGCTGAAGTGAAATATAAGCCGGAGATTAAAGAACATGATCGGTATCAGCTTCTTAGCCATGTGCTAGCAGCTCAGTGTAAGATTGGCGTCTGGATTTCGCCGAGAACAGCAGGACGAGCAGAAGGTCTCGAGTATATCGGCTCAGTCGCTACAGGCGCGAAATTCTATCACTACCAAATCGATATTGGTAATGATCTGGACAAAGCTAGCGCCGCAATGATCGAACAGGTGACCGCTTTACTGAATGACTAGAGATGCAACCAAATGTGGCAGCGCGTTCTATGCTAATTTTCCAACCGACGAAATCACGTCAGGACCAGTTGACTCGCATCCGTTAGGCAATCACTAATGATCCTGCTGGAAGAATTGTGGTGCAGCACAGGATCTCTAGCCTATGACCCGGTTATTACAAATGATTTTCTCTGCCAGCTAAGCCAAGGCGGCCGAACCTTTACATAGCCCGGCGTATCAACCCGTTGGCGTTGCGTTACGATAGTAGTGTTGGGGGAATCGTGCATTCACGAGGTTACCCTCCGCCCACCGACCGGAAGGGGCTTCGGCAGCAGCAGCGACGCATCCCGGCAGGAGTAGAAACAATACCTATTTCCGATGGCATGGACGTAAGCCGCTTTCATCTGATCCAGCCCCATAAGAGTCGAGACCAGCATGAACAGTGTCACCATACCTCGCTCCAGGCGCCACACCGCTAATTTCTATACAGAGGTTTGGCGTGGGTCAGAGCCGCTCCCTGCCCAAAGCCGTTCCAAGCAGGACCTAGTCACCTCCCAAGCCGAACGCACGTTCAGCAGGACGCCGCTGCGTTGCCTTGTGGAAGTGCTATAAAGAAGGGTGGTGCCGCTTACAGGACTCGAACCTGTGACCCCCGCATTACGAATGCGATGCTCTACCAGCTGAGCTAAAGCGGCCCTTTGTCGAAACCGGCTGGTGTCCGGTTGAGGAGGGCGCGGTTAACAGGTCTGTGGGGGGCTGGCAAGCGGCTTTGGCGTCTTTACGCGCCGTTAACGACGATGTCGGCATGAGGGGGCGGAACAAACAGGAAGGCGATGATGACCACCGGGCCGGATCTGAACGAGGCGTCGTCCGTCGACCGGGGCGGTGAGGGCGAGGGCCTAGGTGAGGACCGGGGCGAGGATGTCCTGTTCGGGCTGGCCGGGGTGGAGCGGCGGCTGCATGCCCGCGCCTATCATCACTGGGTGTCCCTGCTGGGCGATGCGCCCTATCCGCTGATCGCCGCGCTCGATCCGCGGGGGATCGCCGATTTCGCCGCCAATTCGGTGCTGCTCGATTTTCGAGATGGTGAGGGCGATCCGGCGATCGCCTATATCGGCGAGGCGTTGCGCGAGGAATGCGGCGCGGTTGCCATGCCCGCCCGGGTCGCCGACCTGCCGCCGGCATCGCTGCTGTCGCGGATGATCGGCCATTATCCGCCGATCCTGTCCAGCAAGGCGCCCGCCGGTTTCGAGGCGGAGTTCGTCAACGATCGGGGACGGACGACGCTCTACCGCGCGATCCTGCTGCCCTATTCCTCGACGGGACAGGCCATCGACTTCATCCACGGGGTCGTGAACTGGAAGGAGGTCGCCGATCCGCTGTTGCAGGCGACGCTCGATTCGGCGCTGATCGATGCGATGAACGCCGACCGGCCGGCATCGAAATCCGGGGGCGACCTTTGGACACCGGCGGAGATCCCGGCGACCGATCGCATTCGACGTGATCCGGCGGCGCGGGCGCATGTCACGCTTGAAACGGGCGCGACGCCCGGCAGCCTCGTCGTCATGGTGGGCCGGGTGGAGACGGACGGGCGCATCGCCATACTCGGTTCGGTCACCGACGATCCCGAATTGTCGGACAGGGTATTGCGCGCTTCGCAATGAAAATTGCGCTGCGGCGCAACATCTTTTCTCATCGCGCAAAGGGTTGAGCGGCGCGAAAGCCGGGCCTAGGACTTGGGGCCTATGGCACCGAATATGTCGCATCCGATGGCCGACGCGATCGCCGCACGGCTTACCCAAGGCGCCCTTCCGGCGGAATTGCAGGGGTTCGGCCCCTCGGAGGTGGCGGCCGCAGCGGCCTTCGTCGCCGGTGTGGCCGAGCGGCGGTCGGCAGGCGAGCCGTCGATCGCGCTGGAGCCGATCTCAGGCGACGACACGCATCGTCGGATGCGCCTGGCCATCGTCAATGACGACATGCCCTTCCTGGTCGATTCGATCGCGGCGATGGTCGGCGCGGACGGCATCGCCATCGACCGGGTGATCCACCCCGTCCTGCCCGTCACCCGCGATGCCGAAGGACAGCTTCAGACGATCGGTGCGGGCGGAAAGTCCGAATCGTTCATCTATCTGGAAATGGAACGCGCCGATGCGCGCGACCGGCGCGGGCTGGTCGACGATTTGCGTGCCGTCCTGGCCGATGTGCGGGCGGCCGTCGCCGACTGGTCGGGGTTGCAGGACGCGCTGGCCGCCGACGCGACCACGCTGGGCGAGAAGAATGGCGAGGGTGCCGCGCTCCTCCTGTGGTTCCTGAACGGCAAGCTGACGCTGCTGGGCCATGAGAAATGGTATGAGGACGGCCGCGACGCGCCCGCGCTGGGCATCGCGCGGACGCCGCACAAGGTGCCGCTGCTCGCCGATACGTCGCGCCAGCGCGCGCTGGACTATTTCGTCCAGGGTGGTGCAGCACCGTTACTGCTCAAGTCCAACGCGATCTCGACCGTCCATCGCTCGGTACCGCTCGATCTGGTGCTGGTGCCGGTAATGGACGACGGCCGTGTGATCGGCCTGTCGATCCATGCGGGGCTGTGGACCAGCGCCGCGCTGGCCAGCCCGCCGCATGAGGTGCCGGTGCTGCGTACCCGCCTCGCCGCGCTCCAGGCCAAGTTCGGTTTCGACCCGCGCGGTCATACCGGCAAGGCGCTGACCCATGCGCTGACCGCGTTGCCGCATGATCTCGTCACGGCCTTCCCGGCGGACGCGCTGGAGACGCTGGCGCTGACCGCCATGTCGTTGGCCGACCGGCCGCGCCCCGAGCTGGTGCTGATCCGATCGGCATTGCAGCGGCATCTGTTCGCCTTTGTCTGGTTGCCGCGCGACGAGCTGACCACCGCGCGCCGCGTCGCGATCGGCGACATGCTGGGCGAGGCCGCCAATGGCTCGCTGCTCAACTGGTCGATCGCGCTGGAGGACGGCGTCGTCGCGCTGATCCGCTATACCATCGACCTGCGCCAGGACGGGCGCCTGCCCGATACGGCGGCGCTGGCCGAGCGGCTGCGCAAGATGGTGCGCGGCTGGATGCCCGATGTCGAGGCGGCGCTGGCCGAACAGGTGCCGGCACCCCGGGCGGCGCGCCTCGCGCTGCGCTGGGCCAATGGCTTCCCGACCAATTACCGCAATGTCAGCGATGCGGCCGAAGCCGCCGCCGACATTCTGCGCCTGTCGAGCCTGGAGGACGAGAATAGCCGCTCGGTCCGCCTGTTCCCGGTCCAGCCGGGGCAGGATCGCCAGCTGAAGATCTACAAGCTGAACGGCGCGCTGCCGCTGTCGGACGCGGTGCCGGTCTTGGAGAATTTCGGTTTCCGCGTGATCGGCGAGCTGCCGACGCGTCTGCGCGACGACGCTGATCCCTTCGTCCATGACTTCATCGTCGAAACCGAGGCGACGACCGAGCCCGAGGGCGCGGCGGTGCTGGAGGGGGCGATCGCGGCGGTGCTGGAGGGCGCGGCGGAGAACGACGCGTTCAATCGCCTGATCGTCGATGCCGGCCTCAGCCCGCAGGCGGTGGTGCTGTTCCGCGCCTGGTTCCGCTATCTGCGTCAGGCCGGGCTGCCTTATGGGCTGACGACCGTGGTCGATGCGCTGCGCCGGGCACCCCGCCTCGCGACTGCGCTGATCGAGCGGTTCACGGCGGCGCATGATCCGAAGGCGCGAGGCGACATCGCCGCTGCGGACGCCGCGATCGCCGCCGGGCTGGATGCGGTGTCGGCGATCGACGACGACCGTATCCTGCGCAGCATTCGCGACATGATCGCCGCCACGCTGCGCACCAACGCCTTTGCCGAGGCGGGCAAGGAAGCGTTGGCGTTCAAGTTGGACAGCCACCAGATTCCGGGACTTCCCGCCCCGCTGCCCTGGCGCGAAGTGTGGGTCTACAGCCCCCGCGTTGAGGGTATCCATCTGCGCGCCGGACCCGTGGCGCGTGGCGGCCTGCGCTGGTCGGATCGCCGCGACGACTTCCGCACCGAAATCCTGGGCCTGATGAAGGCGCAGCGGGTGAAGAACGCGGTCATCGTGCCGACCGGCGCGAAGGGCGGTTTCTACCCGAAGCAGCTGCCGTCGCCCGTGACCGACCGTGACGGCTGGGCGGCCGAGGGCAAGGAAAGCTACCGCGTCTTCATCCGCGCGCTGCTGTCGATCACCGACAATATCGTCGAGGGCGTGGTGGTGCACCCGGACGGCGTGCGCGTGCTGGACGGCGAGGACCCCTATTTCGTGGTCGCCGCCGACAAGGGCACCGCGACCTTCTCCGACGTCGCCAATGCGCTGGCGCTGGAGCGCGGCTTTTGGCTGGGCGACGCCTTCGCGAGCGGGGGCAGCCAGGGCTATGACCACAAGGCGATGGGCATCACCGCCAAGGGTGCCTGGGTGTCGGTGCAGCGCCACTTCGCCGAGCGTGGGCTGGACGTGCAGAACCAGCCGATCCGCGTCGTCGGCTGCGGCGACATGTCGGGCGATGTGTTCGGCAACGGAATGCTGTTGTCCAAGGCGATCAAGCTGGTCGCGGCGTTCGACCATCGCCACATCTTCCTCGACCCCAATCCCGATCCCGCGACCAGCTGGGACGAGCGGGCGCGCATGTTCGCGCTCCCCCGGTCGAGCTGGGCGGATTATGACACCAGCCTGATCTCGGCCGGCGGCGGCGTCTTCCCGCGTTCGGCCAAGACCATCCCGCTGTCGGACGAAATCCGCGAGGCGTTGGGCATCACCGCGACGTCGCTGGAGCCGACCGCGCTGATTTCGGCGATCCTGAAGGCCCCGGCCGATCTGCTGTGGTTCGGCGGTATCGGGACCTACATCAAGGCGGCGGCGGAGAATAACGTCCAGGTCGGCGATCCGGCCAACGACCGTCTGCGCGTCGATGCCGAGGATCTGCGCGTCACCGCCATCGGCGAGGGCGCTAATCTGGGCGTGACCCAGGCCGCACGCATCGCCTTTGCCGAGCGCGGCGGGCGGATCAACACCGACTTCATCGACAATTCGGCGGGCGTCGACTGCTCGGATAACGAGGTCAACATCAAGATCGCGCTCAACCGCGAGATGATCGAGGGCCGTCTGGCGGAGGGCGACCGCAACACGCTGCTCGCCTCGATGACCGATGACGTGGCGCATCTGGTGCTGGAGGATAACCGCCTCCAGACTTTGGGTCTGTCGATCGCCGAGGCGGACGGCGCGGGCGCGATGCCGAGCTATGTCCGCGTGATCGAGATCTTCGAGGGCACCGGGCGGCTCGACCGCGCGGTCGAGGGGCTGGGCAGCAACGACGTGCTGCTGCGGCGCGGACAGGACGGCATCGCGCTGACCCGGCCTGAACTCGCCGTGCTGCTGGCGACGGCCAAGCTGACCTTGCAGGACGCGATCGAGACCAGCCCGCTGGCGCTGGACGACGAACTGCTCCCCGATCTGCGCGCGGCCTTCCCGCCCGCCATGCAGGAGGCGTTCGGCGAGGCGATCGACCAGCATCGCCTGCGCGGCGAGATCGTCGCGACCAAGCTCGCCAACCGGATCGTCAACCGCATGGGCATCCTCCACCCGTTCGAGCTGGCGGAGGAGGAAGGCGCGGCGATGGCCGACATCGCCGCGATGTTCGTCGTGGTCGAACGGCTGTTCGATCTGCCGTCCTTGTGGACCGCGATCGAGACGGCGGCGATGCCCGAAGCGGCGCGTATCGCGCTGTTCGACGAGGTGGCGCGCGCCACCCGCTCGCAGATCGCCGACCTGTTGCGCTCCATGCCTGCGGGCACCGCGCCCGGCGCGGCGCTGGAGCGGTTGCAGCCCGGCATCGAGCGGCTCGCGGCGGAAACGCCCGCGCTGCTGCGCGACGAGGCCAAGGCGCAGAGCGCCCGCGTGGTCGCGGCGCTGGAGGAAGCGGGGGCGCCCGCCGATCTGGCGGCACGAGTGGTGCGGGTGTCCGAACTCGACGGCGCGGTGGGGCTGGCCGATCTGGGCCAGCGGCTGTCGCTCGACGAGACGCGGTTGACCCATGCCTTTACCCGTCTGGGTCAAGCGCTCGGTCTCGACTGGGCACAGGGGCAGGCGGCGCGGATCAGCCCCAGCGATCCGTGGGAGCGGTTGCTGATCGCTGGCCTCGCGCGCGATTTCCAGCAGCAGCGGCTCGACTTCCTCGGCCGTGCGGGCGCGACCGATCCTGAGGCGGCGGTCGAAGCCTGGCTGGAACGCAACGCCGCGCGCGTCGGCCAGTTCAAGGCGGTGATCGACCGGGCGCGCCTCGCGGCCCAACCCAACGCCGCGATGCTGGCCCAGATCGCAGGCCAAGCGCGGGTGCTGCTCGGGCGCTGATCTGTTCCCCGGCGAAGGCCGGGGTCCAGTTCCTGTGTCGCTGGAGGCGCGCAAAACGCCGCGTGGGCATCTCCCGCGCGGCGTTTTGCTGTTTCACGCGAAGCCGCGATGACGCGAAGATTGATTTCGGGCGGAGACGCGGAGGCGCGGAGAAGAAGGTTTGTTCGCGCAGAGGCGCAGAGGACGCAGAGAGGCAGAAACGCGCGCAGCGCCCTCTATTCGTCAGCGTCCGAGATAAGAAGGCCGCTGGCGCGGCGGGCGAGACACCTCCGCGCCTCCGCGCCTCCGCGCGAACCAACCTTCTTTCTTCTTCGCGTCCTCGCGGCTTCGCGCGAAAATCAGATCGCCGCACACTTCTCCAGCAACCAGTTGCGATCCGCCCCCTCCAGCTCCGGCGCCAGAACGTCCGCCACCCGCGCATGGTACGCGTTGAGCCACCCACGCTCCTCCGTCGTCAGCAACTCGGGAACGATCAGCGTCCGCTCGATCGGGCACAGGGTCAGCGTCTCGAAGCCCAGCATGTCGCGGTCCGCGCCGGCGATCTCGCGCGGTTCGACCAGCACGAGATTCTCGATGCGGATGCCATACTCGCCCGCCTTGTAATAACCCGGCTCGTTGGACAGCATCATGCCCGCTCGCAGCGGCTCCATCGCCGCACCGCCGGGATAGTTGGGCGCGGCGATACGCTGCGGCCCCTCATGGACCGACAGGTACGCGCCCACGCCGTGCCCGGTGCCATGCGCGTAATCCAGCCCGACCTCCCAGAGCGGTCGCCGCGCCAGCGAGTCCAGATGCCCGCCCAACGTCCCGTCCGGGAAGACGGCGGTGGCGAGGCCGATATGCCCCTTCAGCACGCGGGTGAAGCGGTCGCGCATCTCGGGCGTAGGCTCGCCGATCGGCATGACGCGGGTGATGTCGGTGGTGCCGTCCTGATATTGTCCGCCCGAGTCGATCAGGAATAATTGCCCCAACTCGATCGCCGCGTTCGACTCCTCGGTGACATGGTAATGCGGGCTGGCGCCGTGCGCGCCGGTCGCCGAGATGGTCGAGAAGCTGGTGTCTTTCAGCAGGCCCGTCGCCTCGCGACACGCCAGCAATTGCGCAGCGGCGGAGAGTTCGGTCTGCCCGCCCTTGGGGCACTCCAACTCCACCCAGCGCAGGAAGCGGACCATCGCCGCGCCGTCGTGCACCGAGGCGGCGCGGTGCCCGGCAACCTCGGCGGGGTTCTTGATCGCCTTGGTCAGCACCACCGGATCGCGAAGCGCGAGCACCTTGGCCCCGCCCGCCTCCAGTCCTTGCGCGATCGCGGCGACCGCACGCTCGGGATCGGCGACGACGCGCTTGCCGGCAAAGCCGGTCAGATAGCCCTCGAACGCCGTGCGCTCATGCAGCCGCACCGCATTGCCCAGATGCGCGCGGACCTCCGCCGTGATCTTTTCGGGGGCGATGAACAGGTCGGTCTCACCATCGGCGTGGACGATCGCATAGGACAGCGCGACCGGCGTATGCGCGACATCCGCCCCGCGTACGTTCAGCGCCCAGGCGATCGAATCGAGCGCCGACAGCACCACCGCATCGGCGCGCTGTTCGGCCAGCCATTCGCCGATCCGCGCACGCTTGGCGGCCGAGCTTTCGCCGGCCACCTCGTCGCGCTGCACCGTCATCACGGCGGGCGAGGGGGCGGGGCGATCGCTCCAGACCGCGTCGATCGGATTGGCGGCTACGGGGACCAGCTCCGCCTCGCGATCCGCCAGGGCGGCGGCCATGTCGGCGACCTGCTGGCGGGTGTGTAGCCACGGGTCATAGCCGATCCGCTGCCCCGCCGCCGTCTCGCGGCCCAGCCAGCCCGCCACGCTGTCCTGCGGCACGGGGATATAGGCATAATCGTCACCCGACACCTGTTCGCGCACTTGCAGCGTGTAGCGCCCATCGGTGAAGATCGCCGCCTTGGTCGCCAGCACCACCGCCGACCCGGCCGATCCGCCAAAGCCGGTCAGCCAGCCCAGGCGCTGCGCATAGTCGCCGACATATTCGCTCATATGCTCGTCGGTCAGCGGCACCACGAAGCCGTCGAGCCCCTGATGAGCGAGTTCGGCGCGAAGCGCGGCAAGACGGGTGGAATGAGACATGACGGGACCTGACAGGCGTGAAAACGGAAGATGCGGTCTAACCCCGCACGGTACGCAGGTCGAGCCTGACGGCGGCTCAACTGGGCTGAGGATCAGGGGGGTTGAGGATATTGTCAGACCATATACGATCCTGGCATCGGAAAGAGGTGGCATGATGGACCGGCGGGCATTGTTGATCGGGGCGGGCGCGGTAACCTTGCTGGGGGGCGTCGCGCGCGCGGCCAGGTCGGCGGCGTTCCGGCCGGGCGAGGTGTGGAACGACAACAACGGCGTCGCGATCAACGCGCATGGCGGCGGGCTGCTGCGTCATGCCGGGCGCTGGTGGTGGTATGGCGAGCACAAGACGGCGGGCAAGGCGGGCAATACCGCGCTGGTCGGCGTCCATGCCTATAGCTCGACCGATCTGGTGAACTGGCGCGACGAGGGCATCGCGTTGCCCGTATCGGACGATCCCGACAGCCCGATCGCGCGCGGCTGTATCCTGGAGCGGCCCAAGGTCGTCTATAATCCCCGCACCCGTACATTCGTGATGTGGTTCCATCTGGAATTGAAGGGGCAGGGCTATGCCGCGGCGCAGGCCGGGGTGGCGATCGCGCGCCGGCCGCAGGGGCCGTTCCGCTTCCTGCGTGCGGGCCGCGTCAATCCCGGCATCTGGCCCGCCAATGCGACGGCCGAGGACAAGGCGCCGGACACCACGCTGGCGCGCGACTTTGCGGGCGGACAGATGGCGCGTGACATGACGGTCTTCGTCGATGGCGACACCGCCTGGCAGGTCTATGCGTCCGAAGAGAACGCCACGCTCCAGATCGCGCGGCTGGCACCCGACTGGACAGCCCATGACGGCTATTATGTCCGCGCGCTGCCCGATGGTGGGAACGAGGCGCCCGCGCTCTTCAAGGCCAAGGGGCGCTATTACATGTTCGCATCGGGCCTGACCGGCTGGCGGCCCAATCCCGGGCGGGTCTATGTCGCGGACCGGGTGACGGGGCCGTGGCGCTCGCTGGGCAATCCGGTGCGCGGCAGCGAGGAGGACCGGAAGACGACCTTCCACTCGCAATCGACCTTCGTGGTGCCGCTGCCCCCGGAACGGTCGGGCGGCGAACCGCGCTTCATCTTCATGGCCGATCGCTGGCGACCCGACAATGCGATCGACGGACGCTATGTGTGGTTGCCGGTGGAATGGGACGGCGAAACACCCGTCTTGCGCTGGCGGGATCGCTGGACCCTGGCCGATGGATGGAATGCGCGATGATCTTCGCCGCCACCATGCCGTTCGCCGGTGTCGGCGCGTCCCCGACACGTCGCGGTCGGCCGGTGCAAGCGCATTGCCGCCCCCTTTTCAAGACGCTGACGGTCAGGCCATGACCCCAACGCCGTATCGGCGATGACCGCGATGGCGATCGGATGAAACCGATTGTGACATCTCCGTCACCGAATCGTCATCCCGATCACATCGCAACGTAACAAAGCGCCGCCACGGGGACGGGAACGACCGGCGCCGGGGGGTGTCGGCACGACCAGCACCCAGGGGGAGCATCATGCACGCCATCCGTTCCGGCATCCGCGGTCTCGCGGGGGCCTCTTTCATCGCATTGGGCCTCGCCAGCGCGCCCGCTTGGGCGGGTGTCAGCGACGCCGCGCCGGCGGGCGTGCCCGCGGCGGGTCCGATCCTGTCGGGGCGCATCTATGATGCGACCGGCGTGGCGCTGCCCGGCGCGCGGGTGGTGGTCGAGCGGACGGGCGCCCAGGCGACGACCAACTTGCAGGGCGAGTTCAGCATCGTCACCCCGGACGAGCCGGGCGACGTCACCCTGCTGATCGACTATCTTGGTCGCCCGCCCGTCACCCGCGTCGTCAGCGCGGCCGCGCGCGGGCGCGACGTGTCGCTGACCCTGCCCGCCGCCAGCGGGGAGGTGGGCGACATCGTCGTCACCGGCGCCTCGCTGCTCGATAACACCGCGCGCGCACTCAACCAGCAGCGGACCGCCGACAACACCGTCACCATCATCTCGTCCGACGCGATCGGCCGCTTCCCCGATCCCAACATCGCCGAAGCGCTCCAGCGCGCGCCCGGCGTCGGCATCGAGCGTGACCAGGGCGAGGGCCGCTATATCAACGTGCGCGGCGCACCGAGCGAGTGGTCGGCCATCTCGGTCGACGGCATCCAGATCCCCTCGGTCGACCCGACGACGCGCGCGGTCGACCTCGACACGCTGCCCTCCGACATCGTCGCGAACCTGGAAGTGACCAAGTCGCTGCTCCCGTACCAGGATGCGGACTCGATCGCGGGCGCGGTCAATATCACCACCCGCTCGCCCTTCGACCGCAAGGGCTTCGCGCTGACCGGCATGGCGGGCGCCAGCTATAACCAGTACGGCAAGGGCAGCGACTATCGCGGATCGGCCGCGGTCAGCGACACCTTCGGCCCGGACCGCCAGTTCGGCCTGCTGTTCTCGGGCAGCTATTCGCGCACCCATCGCCAGCCCGACAATGTCGAGAATGGCTGGGCGCAGACGCCGGCAGGCTTGCGCGTCACCGAGACGCTGTTCAAGGATTACGACACCAAGCGCCAGCGCTTCGCCGGAACGGGCGCGTTCGAATGGCGCCCGTCGGACCGCACCCATGCCTGGGTACGCGGCACCTATGCCCGATTCGAGGATGACGAATATCGCAACCGCATCGGGATCCTGTGGGGTGACGGCTCGCTGCTGGCCGGCTCCACCGACCGTTCGGCGACTTGGCGCAACACCCGCATCGAAAAGCAGGTGCGACACCGCAAGCAGGTCAACGAGATCTGGACCGCGACTGCCGGCATCGAGCAGCGGCTGGGTGAGGGCACGATCCGCGCCGACGTCGCCTATAGCGAAAGCGCGCAAACCTATCCGCGCCGCGACGAGCTGCTGTTCCGCTCGTCGCTACGCCCGACGCTGTCCTATGACTTCGCCAATGTCGATCTGCCCAGCTATTCGCTGTTCACCTCGAAGGAGCATCTCCAGCTCGGCACCTACGGCTTTCGTGAAAACGCCTATCGGTCGAACACGACCAAGAATGACGAGCTGACGCTGGCCATCCGTTCGGACGTGCCGCTGGGCGATTTCGTCACCTTGTCGAGCGGCGGCAAATATCGCGAGCGGCACATCAACGCCGATGAGGAGCGGTTCCGCGACCGCCGCGCGTCCGCGGCGCCGACGCAGAGCCTGGCAGGGCTGTTGTCCGACCAGGACTCGCGCAATTTCGGCTATGAACTGGGCAAGCGCTTCGACACCGGGTTGGTGGATGCCTATTTCGACGCGACCAAGGCCGCCTCGGAGCGTCGCCTGCCGCAGTCGCTGACCGCCGACTATACCGCCGAGGAGAAGATCCTGGGCCTGTTCGGCATGGCCAAATATGTGAAGGACGGCACGACCCTGATCGCCGGGCTTCGCGTCGAGACCACCGATTTCGATGCCCAGGCCCCCAGCGTGTCGCGCACCGGCGCGGTGACCACCGCGCGCGGGCGAAACGGCTATACCGACTTCTTCCCGAACCTGACGCTGCGCCAGGCCTTCACCCCGAACCTGATCCTGCGCGGCGCGCTGAGCCGTGCGATCAACCGCCCCAACTTCCCCCAGATCGCCCCGCGCGTGCTGGAGGCGACCGAGGGTAACACGGTGCGTGTCGAGTTCGGCAACCCCGATCTGCGGCCGACCCTGTCGAACAATGCCGATGCGGGGCTGGAATATTACATCCGGCCTCTGGGTGTGATCTCGGTCAACGGCTTCTACAAGGACCTGACCGACTATCGCTACACGCTGACCAGCACCGGCGTGTACAATGGCGTGGCTGGCGCGATCCTGAGCAGCCCGATCAATGCGCGCCGGGGCGAGCTCTACGGTGTCGAGCTGAACTGGCAGCAGCAGTTGAGCTTCCTGCCGGGCGTGCTGGGCGGCCTGGGCGTCTTCGCCAACTATACCTATACCAAGGGGCACGCGACCTTCGACGCCGCCTATGGCGGGCGCAGCCGCTTCGCGCTGCCGGGTCAGTCGACCCATATGTGGAACGCCAGCGTCTTCTACGAGCGCGGGCCGGTCAATGTCCGCGTCGCCTATACCAAGCGCTCGGACTATCTGGACGAGATCAACGCCGACAACCCCGCGCTGGACCTGTATTGGGAAGGTCGCGGCCAGCTCGACGTGACGGGCAGCGTGCAGTTGGCGAAGGGCATCAACCTGTTCGCCGAGGGCAAGAACCTGACCAACACGCCAGGCGTGCGCTATTTCGGCGAGCGTTTCCGTACCTATGAATATGAGAAGTTCGGCTACACGCTGTTCGGCGGCCTGCGGGTGAAGCTGTGAGGGCCGCGCTCCTCACGCTGTTGCTCGCCGGATGCGCCAGCGTGCCCGCGACCACGCCGACCGCCGATGCGCCGGTCATCGCCGCGAGTGCCGAGACCGATCCGGTCGACAGCATGGCGGACGCGGCCGACGATCCCGCGATCTGGCGCAACGCCGCCAATCCGGCCGCGAGTCTGGTCATCGGTACCGACAAGCAGGCGGGCATCCATGTCTATGACCTGAAGGGCAAGCGCCTGTCCTTCACGCCGGCCGCGCGGCTCAACAATGTCGACCTGCGCGACATGGGCGGACGCGTGATCGTTGCGGCCAGCGACCGCGCCGACAAGGCGACCGCGCATGTCGCGCTGTTCACCCTCGACACCGTGGCGCGCCGGCTGGTGCCGATGGGCCGCTATCCGGTGGGCGCGGGCGAGGCGTACGGCATGTGCCTGTGGACCCGTGCCAGGGACAAGGCGCTGTTCGGTTTCGTCGTGCTGAAGGATGGGCGGATCGACCAGGTCCGCATTGACGTCTCCGGGACCACCCCGCGTGTCGAGACGGTGCGTAGCATGAAGCTCGGTACCCAGGCCGAGGGGTGCGTGGTCGATGACCGTACGGGCACGCTCTACGTCGCCGAGGAGGATGTCGGGCTGTGGCGCTTTGCCGCCGATCCCGCCGCGCCGACGACCGCCACCCCGATCGCCAGGGTCGATGGCCGCACCCTCGTCGCCGATGCCGAAGGGCTGGCGCTGGCGCCCCGGGGGGCCAGGGGCGGCTATCTGGTCGCCTCCAGCCAGGGGGACAATGCCTATACCCTCTACCGCTTGCCCGACATGACCTATGCCGGGCGCTTCCGCATCGGCGGGGGCCAGATCGACGGGACCAGCGAGACCGACGGGATCGAGCTGGCGCTCGGTGATTTCGGCCCCGATTACCCTGAGGGCCTGTTCGTCGCGCAGGATGGCGACAACGCACCCGACACGCAGAATTTCAAATATGTCAGCTGGGCGAAGGTGAAGGCGGCACTGGGGCTGTAGGTCCTCGCGTATAAGGAGAGGTCGGGGGCTTCAAAAGGCGTACCCTGGAAGCGATTCCCCCCTCCGCCATGCTTCGCATGGTCCCCCTCCCCGCGCCGGGGAGGGGCCCCGATATTGTGGCGAAACGGGACATGCCGCGCCATGCGCCGCCCCGTCCTCGGTGCATGGCAATTGCCCTGAACCGACCCTTCGGGCATGGCCCGGCGACAGGGCTCGTGGGGCGGTCCCGGTCAGTTGGGATGGATGACATGAAGATTGCGGTTTTCGGCCTGGGCTATGTCGGCCTGTCCAACGCGGTGCTGCTGGCGCAGCACAACATGGTCGTCGCGGTCGACATTTCGGCCGAGCGGGTGGCGATGGTCAATGCGCGCACCTCGCCGATCATCGATGCCGAGTTGCAGGATTTCCTGGCCAGCCGCACGCTCGACCTGTCCGCCACGACCGACGCACAGGCCGCCTTATCGGGCGCCGATTACGTCATCGTCGCCACCCCGACCAATTACGATGTCGACACCAACAGCTTCAACACCGAGTCGGTGGAGGCGGTCATCGCGCTCGCCAAGGCCCATGCGCCGGAGGCCACCGTGGTCGTCAAGTCGACCATCCCGGTCGGCTTCGTCGACGATGTCCGCGCGCGGCTGGGCACCACCCAGGTGATCTTCAGCCCCGAATTCCTGCGCGAGGGGCGCGCGCTCTACGACAATCTCCACCCCTCGCGGATCATCGTCGGCGAGGATTCGGAGCGCGCGCGCGTCTTCGCCGATCTGCTCGCCCAGGGAGCGGAGAAGCAGGACATTCCCGTCCTGTTCACCGGCAGCCGCGAGGCCGAGGCGATCAAGCTGTTCGCCAACACCTATCTCGCGATGCGCGTCGCCTTCTTCAACGAACTCGACAGCTATGCGATCGCCGGCGGCATGGACACGCGCCAGATCATCGAGGGCGTCGGCCTCGATCCGCGTATCGGCAGCCACTATAACAATCCCAGCTTCGGTTACGGCGGCTATTGCCTACCCAAGGACACCAAGCAGCTGCTCGCCAACTATACCAGCGTGCCGCAGAACCTGATCCGCGCCATCGTCGACGCCAATCGCACGCGCAAGGACTTCCTGGCCGACCGGATCATCGCCAAGCGTCCCGGCAAGGTCGGCATCTTCCGCCTGACGATGAAGGCGGGGTCGGACAATTTCCGCCAGTCCTCGATCCAGGGCATCATGAAGCGGATCAAGGCCAAGGGGATCGAGGTCGTGGTCTTCGAGCCCAGCCTGGCCGAGGACAGCTTTTTCGGCTCGAAGGTCTACCGCGACCTCGCCGCCTTCAAGCAGGACAGCGACGTCATCATCGCCAACCGCAACGACCCCGAACTGGCCGATGTCCAAACCAAGCTGTTCACCCGCGACATCTTCGGATCGGACTGATCGCCCCCGCCGGTCAGAACAGCTTGCGCACCCCCACCCGGATCGATCGGCCCAGCGGGTCGATATAGGCGGGCTGAAAGCGGTTGGGGGTCTGGCCGTTGCGGTCGGTGACGTTGATCCGGTCGTTCAGCAGATTCTCGACCGTGAAATTGACGTTCAGCCCCTTGGCCCAGGGCTTTTGGACGATCTTGTCGACCTGAATGAAACTGTAGAGGACCAGCCAGGTCCGCCCCGAAAAGCGCAGGTCGGAGGCGGCGATGTCGTTGCGGACGCGGGTCGGCCCCTGGAGGCGGCCATAGAGGCCCAGGTTGAACACGCCGTAGGAGAAATTGCCGTTCAGATCGACGTCCCAGCGCGGTCGCCCGCCCGTGCCGTTGAGAGTCGCACCGTCGAGCAGGTCGAGGACCGCGCCGCCGTTGCGCAGGGTCAGTCGATCCTCCAGCCGGTAATTGGTCGTCGCCGATACCCATAAGGAGGGCGGTCGCTTGGGTGAGCGGGGCGGGGGTGCGGTCTTGGCCACAGCCGCCTCCGCGTCGGGCTGGGGCGGTGGCGGGGGTGGCGGGGTCTTGCCCAGCGTCACTTGCGCATTGACCGTCAGGCGCAGTTTGCGCTCGCGCTCGAACGCCAGATTGACCGGGCGCAGATCGACGCTGACCAGCTGGCCCAGCGCATCGCGTACGAACAGGTCGGGAAACACCCGCTGGAACGCCGGCGTGGCACCGCCCAGCGATGCGGCCTGATTGTCGATATGCGTTTCGACATAGTCCGTGCTGAGGCGAATATCCTTGTCCTTGATCGGCTGCACCGCAAAGCCCAGCGTCGTGGTCCGCCGCTTTTCGGGGGCCAGATCGGGATTGCCGCCGGCGATGGTGGTGACGAGCGTGCTGCGCCCGGTCACATAATCGAAAAAGGGCGTGTTGGGCGTCGCCAGCACCGGTGCGACGAGCTGGGTCACGGCGGGTGCGGCCTGCGCGAGATTGATCGAGGCGTTGAGCTGGACGCCTCGGAACGGCGTCCAGTTCAGTCCGAGATCGGAGGTGTTGAGGCGCCCGAAGTCGGATACCTGCGACACGCCCGCCATCGCGCTCAACTGCATTTCGCCCAGAAAGGACAGGGAGCCCTCGCGTGCCGAGGCGATCGGCACGACGGCATTGACGCTGGCCCCGCGCGTCGTGCGGCCGACCCCGCCCGTGGCGAGCGCCAGGTTGGTGCTCGCGTCGCTGTCGATCCGGGCGTAATCGGTGGTGACGGTCAACATCGCCTCACCTGCGGGCAGGCGCGCGACGGGGCCGTTGGCGGTCGCCTTGATCCCGATCGTGTCCGATGCCGCCCGGCTGCGATTGCGGGTGCGCCGCCCGGCGGTCGTGGGATCGATTGCCGCCATCGGATCACCCCCCGCATCGATCGATGCCCTAAGCGCGCCGAGCGGTACGCCTGTCTCGGACATGCTGCGCGACACCATGCGATCGTAGTTGCCGGTGATCGCCCAGGCCCAGCGGCGGGCATCGCCGGTCAGCGTGCCGCCGCCATGCAGCGCCATGCTGGTCGTCCGCTGATGCAGCACGCTGTCGGGGAGGTAGCGATAGAGGAGCGCGTCATTGGCGAAGGGGAAGACGTCCAGGCCCCCGGGCACCCGCAACAGGGCGGGGGCCAGACCGTTCAGCCCCTTGCTCTGCATCGCCTCCATCGACAGCGTCAGCGATCCCGACACGGTTTTGTTGAGGGGCGAGGCCAGGCTCGCCTCGCTATGGATGGTGTCGCTCAACGGCTGGAGCGTCCGGTAAGGGCCGAGATCGGTGACGGCGGCCGGGCTGTTCGCATAGCCCGCAAGCGTGCCCCGCGCGGCCGGATCGACCGGCACCCCGGCCAGCGTGACGCGTCGCCCCGCCAGCGCATCGAGCCGGGGGTCGAGACTGGCGCCGTCCACGCCCGCCACATTGCCGGTCGTGGCGAATAGCGTGTCGGGATCGGGCACGATGTCGCGCTGGCTTTGCAACACGCGGTTCTGGCGCAGATGCCAGACGTTGAAGGTCAGGCGTCGCGGCCCGTCGATCCGCGCCGAGGTGACCTCGCCATATCGGGTGCCACCCCCGCCCTCGGTCGTGACGCCGGGCAGGATATGGGCCGTCACCGCGCGGAATGTCTTCTTGGTGATGAAGTTCATCACCCGCACATTGGGGGGATAGCCGAACCGTGCCGCTTCCTGCTCGGGAAGTATCTCGACCCGGTCCATCGCCTCATAGGGTAGCGACTGGAACTCGGCGAACCCGGACACGCGCCGCCCGTTGAGCAGCATCACTGGCTCGCCCCCGCTGGTCGAACTGGTCAGCGACTTCATCTTCTTCAACAGATCGCCGACACTCGTCGCGCCCAATGCCTCCAGCGCCTGCCCGTCGAGCACCGCCACAGGCTCGACCGCGCCGATGACGGAGCCGGGGATGCGCTTGCCGGTGACGGTCACTTCCGCAGGGGGCGTCTGTTCTCCGGCATCGCTCTGCGCCATCGCCCCTGTCGGCATCGCTAGTCCCAGGACAGCCGCCGACCATCCCGCGCAGACCCTTGGCTGCACGCGCTCCCTGTACCGCATCGTCCAGCCACTCCCATCGCCGACGTGATGGCGATACTTAGTGTGGCGATGATGTCACAATTAAGGCAAATTTTCCGGGCTGCTTGACTTTTTGTTGGTATATTAAGGCCGCCAAATAATCTGATGCCTTTCCGGGTACTTTGCATGGGAAGGGCGGGTCAGAGTTGCGGGGCCACCGGCGCCTCAACCCGCGCCGCCGCCGCCGGCACGGGCGCGGTGCGACGATGCAGGACGCCGCGCATCACCCGCACATAATGGTCCGCGCCATGTTCGATGGTGAAGCGCCGCGCCTGGTGGAGGGTGCGCTGGGCGTTCTGGCTCTGGGGGCGGGCGGCGCGGATGGCGGCGGCGAAGGCCGTTTCGTCGCCGACCGGCACCAGCGTGCCCAGCGTGCCCTGTTGCAGCAAAGCGGCCATCGATCGGCTGCAATCGGTGGCGATGATGCCGATATTGGCGGCCAGCGCCTCCAGGATCACCGCCGGCACGCCTTCGTAATGCGAGGACAGGAGGAGGGTGTCGTGGCGTGACAACAGCGCGGCGGGGTTGGCGACATAGCCCTGGAACGCGACACGCCCGGCCACGCCGAGTTCGGCCGCCAGCGCCTCCAGCATCGTGCGTTCGGGACCCTCGCCGAAGATGGTCAGCGTGTCGGCGGGGCCTGCGCCGCGCGCGAAACCGCGCAGCATCAGCGCAAGGTTCTTCTGCGGGGCGAGCCGCGCCACGGTGACGAAGCGGTGCCCGCCACCGTCACCGTCACGTGGCGGCACGACCGGCGCGTCCCGGCGCAACGCGGCGATCTGCGCCTCCGACAGGGCGGGATCGGGGATGATCGCGACGCGGGCGGGCGACACGCCGACGCACTGCACGATCTCGGCGCGCATCGGCTTTTCCATGCCGACGAAATGGTCGATCGCCAGCCCCTGGATGCGCAGCCAGATGCGATAGAAGAGGCGGTAGAACCAAGACGCGTCGGCGCGGTCGAGATTGTTGCTGATCTTGGCGACGATCGGCGGGCAATCGCGCCCCAGGATCAGCTTCAGCATCACAGCGACGAAGGCATAGGTGTTGCCCGCGCAGAACAGCACGTCCGGCCGGATCGTCCGCACCGCGCGCGGCAGCGTGGCGACCATCCATAGCGTCTCCCAATGCGCGATGCCCGGCCAGCGACGTCGGGGCGTCACGAAGTCGAGCCCTTCGCCGACATCCCGCGCCATCGCGCCATCGGTGCGCCCCAGGAACAGCGGCGCATCGACGCCGGTCGCGCGCCAGCGATGGACGAGGCGCAGCGCGATACGCTCCACCCCACCCGGCTCGAAACTATGGAGGAAGGTCAGGACGCGCACGTCGTCCGTCCGTCCCGATTCCCGTCGATATGGGCCATGATCCCGCTCATAGGCGGCCCGGATAGCATGACCGGCCGGGGTATAGACAGCCCCCCGATGACACCCGCGTCATCGCGCGTGCGGCCGATGGGGATTCGCATTGCCGCTTGCCTTCGCGGGCAAAGCGACCCACCCGCTGGTCGCATGAAGGACGCACAGGGGCGACAGGGTTGGACGGGGCAAGGCGGCTGGGCCGGGCGGGGGGCGGTGCTGCTGCTCCTGAGCATCATCGCGCTGGTCGCCCGTGCGCAGACCTTCGGCAATCCGGTGATCGGTTTCGACGAGCAATTCTATCTGCTGGTCGGCGACCGGACGCTGCACGGCGCGCTGCCCTATGTCGACATCTTCGATCGCAAGCCGATCGGCCTGTTCCTGCTCTATGCGGGTGCGCGAAGCCTGGGGGGCGACGGGTTCCTGGCCTATAAGCTGGTCGCCGCCGGTTTCGTCATCGCCACCGCCTATGGCGTGCAACAGGTGGCGCGGCGCTTCGCGGGCGCGAAGGGCGGGATCGTCGCGGCGATCCTCTATATCCTGTGGCTGAACCTGATGGAGGGGGAAGGGGGGCAGTCCCCCGTCTTCTACAATGCGCTGATGCTGGCGGCGGCGGCTGCGGTGCTGCGCGCCGTCGAGGGGCGGGGACGGTTGTTCGCGCAGGGCGCGGTGGCGATGGCGGCGGTGGGATGCGCGCTTCAGATCAAATATTCGGTGCTGCCCGAAGGGGTCGCCTTCGGCTGTATCCTGCTGTGGCGGGGATGGCGCATGCGGGTGTCGATGGTGCGGCTGGCGGGCATGGCGTCGGGGTGGATCGCGCTGGCCCTGCTGCCGACGGTGATGGCGTACGGCGTCTATGCCGCCATGGGGCTGGGTTCCGCCTGGCTGTTCGGCAATGTCCTGTCGGTCGGCGGACAGGCGGCACGGCCTTTCGTCGATGAGCTGGAAGGGCTGGCGGCGTGCGTCGGCATCCTGTCGCCGCTGATAGTGGCGATCGCGTTCGGCCGGCCGTGGCGGCGTGTGCCGGCCGAGGCGCGGGACGGCTTCGGCGTGCTCCTGATCTGGCTGACGGTGACGGTCGCGGCGGTGCTGCTCTATGGCCGGTTCGGCAGCCCCCATTATGCGATGCCCATCGTCCTGCCCGCCGTGATCGTCGCGGCCCCCGTGTTCGACCGCTGGCGGCGGGGATGGATCGTCGCCTTCGTCTTCGTCATCGCGCTGGCGGGGCAGATCGTGCTGTCCTTGAGCGAACGCGCCAAGGGCGGCGCGGCCGAGGCGATGGCGGTCGCGCGTGCGGCGACACCGGCGGGGGGGTGCCTTTATGTCTATGACGGCTATCCGGCGCTCTACATGCTGACCCATAGCTGCCTGCCGTCGCGCTGGGTGTTTCCAGGCCATCTCAACACCCGCGACGAAGCCAGCGCAGCCGCGATCGGCATCGATCCCGTCGCCGAGATCCGCCGCATCCTGGCGACCCGGCCCGGTGCGATCGTCGATGACTATCCGCGCTTCGCCTTCGGCAATCCCGCCACCCGCGCGGTGCTGCGCGACCTGCTGGCGCGCGACTATCATCTCGCGGCCTGCGTGCCGACGGGGCCGAGCCGGGTGCGGCTGGTCTATCGGCCGGGGCCGGGAAAGCCGCCCGCCGGCTGTCCGTCCGCGGCCGATCTGGACCAGCCGGCCTGACCGACCGGGACGCTTCCTCCCTTCGCGACCCACGCGATGGCCTCCGCGATTCGGCGTTTGCGCTCATCCTGTCGGCCCCGATACCGCCCCCGCGCGTTATTCCCGATGCCGCAACGGCTTGGGCGGCAGCCACCCCTTTCGGTGGCGCGAAAGCCTAGCTACATCCGGGCGATGACCGAACCCGCCACGCCGACGCCGACGCCGCCCCTTGCCCAGACCCGCCCGCACAGCTTCACCGCGCACGGGGTCACCATCGAGGACCCCTATGCCTGGCTGAAAGACCCCGCCTATCCCGAGGTTACCGACAAGGACGTCCTGGCCTATGTCGAGGCGGAGAACGCCTATTTCGAGGAGGTGATGGCCCCGCGCCAGCCGCTGATCGACCGGCTGTATGAAGAGATGAAGGGGCGGATCAAGGAGGATGAATCCTCCGTCCCGCAAAAGGATGGCGACTGGCTCTACTGGACCGGGTTCGAGACCGGCGGCCAGTATCGCAAATGGTGGCGCAAGCCGGTCGCCGGCGGCCCCGACGAACTGCTGCTCGACGAACCCGCGCTGGCCGAGGGCAAGGAATATTTCCGGCTGGGCGCCTTCTCGATCAGCAACAATGGCCGTTACCTGGCCTATGCGATCGACGACAATGGCTCGGAGCGGTTCGAGGTGCGGATCAAGGACCTGACCACCGGCGAGCATTTGCCCGAGGTCATCCCCGGCATGTTGTCGGAGATCGTCTGGGTCGCCGACGACAGCGGCTTCCTTTACGGCGTGGCGAATGCCCAGTGGCGCACCGACAATGCGCGGTTCCACCGGCTGGGCACCGACGTCACGGAAGACGTCGAGCTGTTCCACGAGGATGACGAAGGCTACCGCGTGGCCGTCGCGGAAACCTCCGCGCGCAACTGGATCGTGATCGCGACCGGCGATCACGTCACCAGCGAGGTGCGGCTGCTGCCCGCAGACAATGTCTTCGCCGAACCGATCCTGGTCGCGCCCCGTAAGGAGGGGCGCGAATATGACGTGGACGAGCATGACGGCACGCTGTTCATCCACACGAACGACGTCGACCCGCAATTCCGCCTGTGCACCGCCTCGATCGACAATCCCGGCGACTGGCACGAGTTGATCGCGCCGAGCCCGCATTTCTATATGACCGGGGTCGAGTGCTATAAGGACTTCTTCGTGGTCGAGGGGCGCGAGGACGGTTTGGACCGCATCGCCATCCACCGCTATGATACGCCCACCGTACCGCAGCGGATCGAATTTCCCGAGGCGAGCTATACGGCGGGACTAGGGGACAACCCCGAATATGACGTGTCCGTCTTGCGCCTGGGTTACGAGTCGATGGTCACGCCGGGTACGGTCTATGACTATGACGTCGCGACCGGTGGCCTGACCCAGCTGAAGGTGCAGGAAATCCCGTCGGGCTATGACGCGGCCAAGTACCGCACCGAGCGGCTGAAGATTTCCGCGCGCGACGGGACGATGGTGCCGGTTTCGATCGTCTACCCCAAGGACTTCCCGCGCGACGGATCGGGCAAGCTGTTCCTCTATGCCTACGGCGCATACGGCTATGCCATTCCGCCGGGCTTTTCGACCGGCCGCATGAGCCTGCTCGATCGCGGCTTCGCCTATGCCATCGCGCATATTCGCGGCGGCGACGATCTGGGCCAGCAATGGTATCTGGACGGCAAGCTGGAGAAGCGGACCAACACCTTCCACGACTTTGTCGATGTGGCGAAGGGGCTGATCGACGGTGGCTGGACGGCCAAGGGCCAGATCGCCATCGCGGGCCGATCGGCGGGTGGCGAATTGATGGGCGCGGTGGTCAATTCCGACCCTGAGCTGTGGGGTGCGGTGATCGCCGATGTGCCGTTCGTCGACGTGCTCAACACGATGATGGATGCCGAACTGCCGCTGACGCCGGGCGAGTGGCCCGAATGGGGCAACCCGATCGAGGACAAGGCGGCGTTCGAGCTCATCCGCAGCTACAGCCCCTATGACAATGTCCGGGCGCAGGCCTATCCGCCCATGTTCATCTCGGGCGGGCTGAACGATCCGCGCGTGACCTATTGGGAGCCCGCCAAATGGGCGGCCCGCCTGCGCGCCACCAAGACCGACGACAATCTGTTGTTGCTCAAGACCAACATGGGTGCGGGCCATGGCGGCAAGTCGGGCCGGTTCGAGTCCCTGCGCGAAGGTGCGGAGGAGCATGCCTTTGTCCTGTGGCAGATGGGAGTCGAGTCCTGAGTATCGAGGCGATCGTCGCGCGCTTCGGCGTGGTGGCGATCGCGCTGGGCGCGGGGCTGGAGGGGGAGACGGCGGTCGTCACCGGCGGCATCCTGGCGCATCAGGGGCTGGTCGCCTGGCCGCTCGCGGTGGTGGCGGCGGCGGTCGGTTCGTTCCTGGCCGACCAGATCTTCTTCACCATCGGCCGGCGTGCGCGCGACGGCCGATGGGTGGGACGCCTGCGCCAGCGGCGCGTCTATGCTCGTGTCATGACGATGATGGAGAAGCATCCGGTCGGCTTCATCTTCGCCTTTCGCTTCCTCTATGGCCTGCGTACGATCAGCCCGGTCGCGATCGGCACCAGCGACGTGCCGACCCGGCTGTTCGTCGCGGTCAATGCCGTGTCCGCCGCATGCTGGGCGTCGCTGTTCATCGGCATCGGCTATCTGTTCGGCGAGGCGTTTCAGGAACTGGCGGCGCGCTGGCGGCCCAGCCTGCCGCATATCCTGATGGCCGCCGCGCTGGTCATGATCGCCGCCGCGATCGGCTGGGGCCTGCGCACGCTTTGGCAACGGCACAAGGAACCGGGTGACACGGCATGAGCCGCTATAGCATGACCATTACCGCCGGCCCGGAGCATATCGACGAGCTGGGCCATGTGAACAACGCCGTCTGGGTCCAGTGGATTCAGGCGATCGCCAGCGCGCACTGGGAAGCCGTCGCGCCGCCCGAGCATGTCGCGGCGCATATCTGGGTCGTGACCCGGCACGAGATCGACTATCGCGGTAATGTCGTGGCGGGTGAGACGGTGACCGCCGAGACCTGGGTGCCCAACCCGCCCAAGGGCGCGCGCTTCGACCGGCATGTCCGCTTCATCGGCGCGGACGGGCAGGTGAAGGTGGAGGCGGTGACGACCTGGGCGCTGATCGACCGGGAAACCGGCCGGCTGCTGCGCGTCACGCCCGAGATCGCCGCGCCCTTCATGGTTTGAGCGCAAGAAGCGGGACGCATCGTGCACGCCGTTGCGCTAGGGTCGGCCCCATGTTGAGCGAATGCATCATGGCCTCGCCGGTGGGCGAGCTGACCCTCGTGGCGAGCGAGCAGGGCTTGCGCGCCGTCCTCTGGGCGGAGGAGCGGGCGGGGCGTGTGCCCTTGCCCGAGCGGCGCGATGATCCGGCGCATGCCGTGCTGGCCGAGGCGGTGCGCCAGCTGACCGCGTATTTCGCCGGGGAACGCCGCGTATTCGACCTGCCGCTCGATCCCGTCGGCACCGATTTCCAGAAGATCGTCTGGATCGGCCTGAATGCCATTCCCTATGGGGAGACGCGCAGCTACGCCGCGCTCGCCGCCGCGATCGGCCGGCCGGGCGCCTCGCGCGCGGTGGGAGCCGCCAATGGCCGCAATCCGCTGTCGATCGTCACGCCCTGCCACCGGGTGGTCGGCGCCAACGGCACGCTGACCGGCTTTGCGGGTGGGCTGGCGGTGAAGCAATGGCTGCTCGCGCACGAACGCGGCGAGCCGGTCCTGGCACTGGCATGAGCTATCCGCCGCGTGCCTTTCGCGAAACGCGCGAGGATGTGCTGCTGGCGGCGGTGGCGGAGATCGGCCTCGCCTCGCTGGTCGTGTGCGCGACGGCATACCCGAGGCGGTGCCGCTGCCGATGATCGCCGGACTCGCGGCATCGGACGCGGCAAAGGAAAGGGCGATGGCGGTGGTGATGGAACAGGTGGAACGCTACCGGGCGGGGTAAGCGGATCGACAATTTGATCCTCTCTGGAATGGGGGGGGGGGGACCATGCGCAGCATGTTGGAGGGGGATCGTCGCTAGATATGTTTCAAGAGGAAGCCCCCCCTCCACCAGGGCTTCGCCCTGCCACCTCCGGGGAGGATATGAGTGTGAAGGCGATGTCACTGGCGGCGCGAGAAACGTGGCCGTATCGGGCTGAATATCAATTCGTGTCGGAGACACCGAATGCGTCTGCTTCCTTGCGCCACGCTTCTCGCCGTCTTGCTGCCCACTTCCCTTCCCGCACAGGAGGCACCTACCTCCTGCTGCCGCACGCTGGGCGAGGTTCGCACCAACATCGACCGGATCGACGACCAGATCCTGCGCCTGATGGCCGAGCGGTCACGCTATGTCGCGCAGGCTGGGCGGTTCAAGACCTCCGCCGCGACTGTGCGTGATGAGGCCCGCATCCGTCAGATCCTGACGCGTATCCGGGCCAAGTCGGCGGTGGCGGGAGTGAACCCCGACGTGGCCGAGGCGACCTTCCGCGCGATGGTCGAGGGATTCACGGCAGAGGAGGCGCGGCAGGTCGGCCGTTAGTCCCGTGGCCTGATACCCTCACCCTTCTGGCGCTTCGCGCCTTCCTCCCTCTCTCATCGGGAGAGGGAAGGGGCCCACCCGCGTTGGCGGGTGGGAAGGGTGAGGGCGGTTCGATCCGTCAGTCCTCGTCCCAGACAATCGCGATCGGCGCATCGATGCCCAGTACCGCATGGACCGGACAGGCCGCCGCTGCCGCTTCCAACCGCTTGCGTTGCGCCGTGTCGTACCGCCCCGGCACCCGGACCGTCACGCCCAGCGTCGTGATCCGGCGCGGCGCGTTGCCCATCGTCTTGGTGACGGTCGCGGTTGCACCTGCCAGTTCCAGCCCGGCGACGCGCCCCGCCATCGCCATGATGCTCAGGACGCAGCCGCCAAGCGATGCCGACAGCAAGTCACTGGGCGAAAAGCCTTCGCCGCGCCCGTTCAGGTCCCGGGGCGCGTCCAAGATCAGCACCGCACCATTGTCCGGGTGCGTGACGTGGCAGCGCAGACCGCCTTCATAATGGACGACGAGATCCGCCACCTCAGCCGCTGTTACGCAGCGCGGTGGCGATGCCGTTGATCGACAACAGGATGCCCTCGCCGATACGCGGATCGTCCTCGCCGGCACGGTGGCGCTTCATCAATTCGATCTGAAGCAGGTTGAGCGGTTCGATATAGGGCAGGCGCAGGCGGATCGACGCCTCCAGCGCGGGATTGTCGGCCAGCAGCCGCGATTGTCCGGTCACGGTCAGCAACCCGTCGCGCGCGCGGTGCCAGCCGTCATGGATGCGCCCGAAGATCGCGTCGCGCATCCCCGCATCCTCGACCAGCCCGGCATAGCGGCGCGCGATGCCGATGTCGGACTTGGCGAGCACCATCTCCATATTCGCCAGCGTGGCGGCGAAGAAGGGCCAGCTTTCCGCCATCTCGGCGAGCAGCGCTTTGTCCTCGAAATTCGCGATCGCGGTGCCGACCCCGTACCAGCCGGGCAGCATGACGCGCGCCTGCGCCCAGCTGAACACCCAGGGGATGGCGCGCAGATCCTCGATCGCGTCGGATTTCTTGCGGCTGGCCGGACGGCTGCCGATCTTCAGGCCGGCGATCTCGGCGATCGGCGTCATCTGGCGGAAGAATGTGCGGAAACCCTCGGTGCCGTAGACCAGGTCGCGATAGGTGGTGAAGGCGGTCGCCGACAGCGCCTCCATCGCGGCGGTGAAGCGCGCGGTGTCCGCCGCGGACAGCCGGTCGGGTTCCAGGCTGGCGAGCAGGGTGGCCGAGGCCATCGCTTCCAGGTTGGTCAGCGCCGAGTCGCGCGTGCCGTATTTCCCGGCGATCACCTCGCCCTGTTCGGTGATGCGGATGCGGCCCTGCACCGTGCCGTGCGGCTGGGCGCGGATCGCGGCGAAGGCGCTGCCGCCGCCGCGTCCCACCGCACCGCCGCGTCCGTGGAACAGCTGCATCCTGACGCCCGCCGCGTCGAACACGGGGCGAAAGGCGCTCGACGCCTTGGACAGCGACCAGGTCGAGGTGAGGTAGCCGCCATCCTTGTTCGAGTCCGAATAGCCGATCATCACTTCCTGATGACCCCGTGCCCGGACGATGGCGGCGATCTCGGGCAGGTCGAAATAGGCGCGCATGATCTCCGGGCCCGCCTCCAGATCCTCGATCGTCTCGAACAGGGGCACCGCCATGATCGCGGCGGTGGCGGGCTCGCCGGGTCGGTAGAGGCCGAATTCCTTCAGCATCAGGTTGATTTCGAGCAGGTCGGACACCGACTTGCCCATCGAGACGATGTAGTTGGTGATGCACTTCGGCCCATATTTGGCATGGGCGTCGGCGGCGGCCTGGACGATGGCGAGTTCGGAGCGGGTCTCGTCCGAATAATCGGCATAGCGGCTGAACAGCGGCCGGGCATTGGCGAGTTCGCGGCGAAGCAGCGCCACGCGCGCCTCCTCGTCCAGCGCCAGATAGTCCGCCTCGACCCCGGCGACCTTCAGCAGTTCGGCGACGACACGCTCATGCACCGCCGAATTCTGGCGCAGGTCGAGCGTGGCGAGATGGAAGCCGAAGGTTTCGACCGCACGGATCAATCGGCCCAGAGCCCCGCCGCTGGCCAGCGCGCCGTCGCCCCGTGCCGCCAGCGCGCGGGCGATCGCGACCAGATCGGAGCGCAGCCCCTTGGGGTCGGCATAGGGCTCGCCGGTCAGCCGACCGGGGCGGGGCGGGGTCTTGCCGGTCAGCGTCGCGTGGGTGGCGGCGAGCCGCGCATAGATGCCCGACAGGGCCCGGCGATACGGTTCGTCGGCGCGGCTGAGCGCGTCGTCGCCGCTCGCCTCGGCCAGCGCCAGCACCGCCTCGTCCACCGGCGCATGTTCGGTCGAGATCGACAGCTCGGCACCCAGTGCGTGCACCGCCTCGCAATAATGGGTCAGCACCGCATCGGCGGCCTGCGCCAGCGCGGTGGTCAGCGACTCGGCGGTGACGAAGGGATTGCCGTCGCGGTCGCCGCCGATCCAAGAACCGGGGCGCAGGAAGGCGGGTACGCGCGCGCCGAACGCCTTGTCCCAGCGCTGATACAGTGCGGGCAGCGCCGGCAGGAATACGTCGCGCAAGTAAGAGAGCGCGGTTTCCACCTCGTCGGTGACGTACAGCCGCTCGCGGCGCAGCACGCGCGTCTGCCATAGCAGCGCGATCTGTCGCCCGATCGCCGCCTCGACATCGTCGCCATCCGGGGTCACCGTCCGGCCGGCGTCGCGCATCGCCAGCAATTCGGCGATGCGGTTGCGATGGTCGATCATGCTCTTGCGCCGCACCTCGGTCGGGTGCGCGGTCAGCACCGGCACCACCAGGGCCTGCCCGAGCAGCGTCATGGCGGCGTCGCGGTCGATGCCCTGTTCGGCCAGCGTCTCCAGCACATCGGTGATGTCGGCGGCGGGCTCGCGCGCGATGCCCTGGCGATCCTCGGCCAGATTGGCGAGCATCGAAAACAGCATGAACCCGCGCACGAAATCCAGCGTCTCGTCGAGGGCGAGCTTTTCCAGTTGCAGGTCGACCGAACCGTCTTCCCCCAAGCCGCGATAACGATCGACCGAGGCCCGCCGGATCGCCTCCGTCGCCTCGAACAGTGCGTCGCCGCCATAGCGGCGGATCACATCGCCGAGCTGCGCGCCCAGGAAGCGGATGTCGGCATTGTTGGCGATCGGGGGAAGACTGGTCATGGCGGCTATTGCTGCAACGCAATAGGCAAGGCGTCAACCTGCGGCGGCATGCAATTTTGGTATAATATCACCGATCGCTATAGCCTATAATTGCTTTATTTGGCTTTTTCCGCATTCATATTGGCGCCGGTCGCCACCGGGTTGGTCGGAGTGGCGGGCCGTTCGGTGCGTGAGGCTTCGCGTTCCTCGGAGGTAACGGTCCCGTCGCGGTTCAGGTCCATGCGGTCGAAGCGCGCCAGCATGCCTTCGAAGAACTCGCTCTCGGTGATTTCACCGTCCTTGTTGCGATCGAGTGCCCACAGGCGGGAATTGGTCGCGGGCATTTCATCCGCGGTGATGATGTCGTTGCCATCGCGGTCGAGTTCGCGGAAGCGGCGGGCCATCAGGCTGCCGAAATCGACGCGGCTGGTGACGGAGGGCGGCACGAAGCCCGCCTTGGCCGCCGCCCGATCGGCCTCCGCACGGCTTTCCTCCTTCTTGCCACACGCGGTGGTGGCGGCCAGCAATGCCGTCAGCCCCAGGCCCATCGCCCAACCCCGCATTTCCGACTCCTTGGCTCGTTACGCTTCCAGTTCAACGTCCCAATAGAGCCAGTCGTGCCATGTTTCATGAAGATAATTGGGCGGGAAGCTGCGGCCATGTTCCTGTAAATGCCAGTTTGTCGGGCGAATCGGCTCGACATGCAGCGGCATCGCGGCCTGGCGGGGCGTCCGCCCGCCCTTCTTCAGGTTGCACGGCGAACAGGCGGTGACGACATTTTCCCAGGTGGTCCGCCCGCCTTGCGCGCGCGGAATGACATGGTCGAAGGTCAGGTCGCGGTGCGATCCGCAATATTGGCAGGAAAAGCGGTCGCGCAGGAACAGGTTGAAGCGGGTGAAGGCGGGAAATTGCGACGGCTTCACGAACTGCTTCAGCGCGATGACCGAGGGCAGCTTGACCTTGGCGGTCGGGCTGCGCACCTCGCGCTCATAATGGGCGACGATATCCACCCGGTCGAGGAACACGGCCTTCACCGCGGTCTGCCAAGGCCAGACCGACAGCGGATAATAGGACAGCGGCGTATAGTCCGCATTCAGCACGAGCGCCGGACAACTGTCCGGGTGTCGGATCAAGTCGGGATGAAACACAGCTCCTCCCTTCGTGGTACGCCGACGCTCTTCGCGCAGGCGCGTGACATGGCTATGACACTATACGCTATGACAGCATGGGATGGGAATCGCGGTCAAGGGTGCGCGGGATGAGCGGCGCGGCGGACATCGTCACCCGTTTCGCGCCCAGCCCGACCGGGCGGCTGCATCTGGGGCATGCGCTGTCGGCTGTGCGCGCGCATGATCTGGCGCGGGGCGCCGGCGGGCGCTTCCTGCTGCGGATCGAGGATATCGACGGCACGCGCAGCCGGCCCGAGCATGTCGAGACCATCCTGCGTGATCTGGAATGGCTGGGGCTGGCATGGGATGACCTGTCCTTCCAGTCGCAGCGGCTGGACCTCTATGCGACGGCGCAAGGACGGCTGGCCGACCTGCTCTATCCCTGTTTCTGCACCCGCGCCGAAATCGCCGCCAGCCTGTCGGCGCCGCATGGGGCCACGCCGCTCTATCCGGGGACGTGCCGCCATCTGTCGCCCGCCGATCGGCAGGCGCGGATGGGCGAGCCGCATAGCTGGCGGATCGACATGGCACGTGCGGTCGAACGCGCCGGGCCGCTGACCTGGCATGACGAATATGCAGGCGAGGTCATCGCCGATCCGATGAGCCATGGCGACGTGATCCTGGCGCGCAAGGATGCGCCGGCCAGCTATCATCTGGCGGTGATCGTCGACGATGCCGCGCAAGGGGTGAGCGATGTCGTGCGCGGAGTCGACCTGTTCGACGCCACCCATGTCCACCGGCTGCTCCAGGCGCTGCTCGACCTGCCGACGCCGCATTATCATCATCATCCGCTGATCATCGGTGCGGATGGGCAGCGGCTGGCCAAGCGCCACGGTGCACCCGCGCTGGCGGCAATGCGCGAGGCGGGCGCGGACGGCCATACACTCAGCGATGCGCTGCGGCGCAATATGCTTCCTGCTGGATTTCGGCTGGGGGAGGCGTAAGCTCGGGCCCATGACCACTTTTCTCGTGATCCTGCTGATCGCGGCGATGCTCGCCACCCTGGTCGCGCTGGTGCGCGGCATCGTCAGCTTCCTGCAAGAGGCCTCGGCCGAGGCGCGCGGCGAAGGGCCGACTGCGTCGCAGCTGAAATCCAACCGGATGATGCAGCAGCGCATCTTCTTCCAGGCGCTGGCGATCACCGTCGTCGTCCTGCTGCTGTTCATGGCGGGGCGCACCTGATCCCATGGTCAAGCTGACGAAGATCTACACCCGCACCGGCGATGCGGGCACGACCGGGCTGGTCGACGGGACGCGCCGGTCCAAGGCCGACGCGCGGCTGGTCGCGATCGGCGAGGTGGACGAGGCGAACAGCGCGATCGGCGTGGCGCTGCTGAGCATCGATGGTTCGCTGGCCGAGGATCTGATGCGCATCCAGAACGACCTGTTCGACCTGGGCGCCGATCTTGCCACGCCCGGCGAGGTGGAGGGCGCGCTGCGCATCCTGCCCGAGCAGGTCGCGCGGCTGGAGGATCAGATCGACGCGATGAACGCGAAACTGTCGCCGCTGACCAGCTTCATCCTGCCCGGCGGTACCCAAGCGGCGGCGCATCTGCATCTGGCGCGGGCGATCGCGCGGCGGGCCGAGCGGGCGGGCGTGGCACTCGGGGAACATGAGCCGATCAATCCGTCCGCGCTCGCCTATCTGAACCGATTGTCCGACTGGCTGTTCGTCGCGGCGCGCGCGGTGAACAAAAACGGGGCATCGGACGTTCTTTGGGTTCCAGGAGGGGTGCGCGCGATACGGTAACGGGCCGGTCGATGTGCCCCCGCTAGTCCGGGGAGCATCCGAATGCCGACTCTCATTCCGTCCTCCGCGACGGCCCCGACGCCTGCCGATCCGCTGGTCTCCCGCTATCGTGACGTCCGCGCGCTGACCCTGGCGCTGGCCGCGCCGCTGTCCGATGCCGATGCCACCGTCCAGTCGATGCCCGATGCATCGCCCGCCAAATGGCACATGGCGCACACCACCTGGTTCTTCGAAACCTTCGTGCTACGCGATCATGTGCCGGATTATCACCTGCACGATCCGCGCTTCCCCTTCCTGTTCAACAGCTATTACGAGGCGGAAGGGAAGCGCCACGCGCGCCACCGCCGGGGCATGATCACCCGTCCGACGCTGGACGAGGTGCGGGCGTACCGCGCGCATGTCGACGAAGCGCTGGTGGCGGCGCTGCCCGATCTGCCCGAGGCGGCCCGCGAACTGGTGGCGCTGGGCTGCCATCATGAGGAGCAGCATCAGGAACTGTTCGTCACCGACATCCTGCACCTGTTCTCGGAAAATCCGCTCGAGCCGGCGCTGTACGCGGCCCAGCCCAAGACGCCGGTGGCGATGCCCGGTCCGGTCGACTGGATCGAAGGGGCCAGCGGGATCGTGCGGATCGGCCATGACAGCCAGGGCTTCGCCTTCGATTGCGAGGGGCCACGCCACGATACGCTGCTCCACCCCCATGCCATTGCCGATCGCACCGTCACCAATGCCGAGTGGATGAACTTCATCGCCGACGGCGGCTATCGCGATCCCCGGCTCTGGCTGTCGGACGGCTGGGCCTGGGTGAAAGGCGAGGGGATCGCCGCGCCGCTTTATTGGGAAGAGCGCGACGGTGGCTGGACCCGCTTCGGGCTGGACGGTCGCCGGCCGGTCGATCCCGCCGCCCCCGTCACCCATGTCAGCTTCTACGAGGCGGACGCCTATGCCAGCTGGGCCGGCGCGCGCCTGCCGACCGAGGCGGAGTGGGAAGCGGCTGCCGTGTCGCATGATCCGGCCGGCGGCAACCAGATGGACGATGCCGGCGCGGTCGAGCCGCGTCCGTCGCCCGACAGCCCCGCCTTCTTCGGCGATGTCTGGGAATGGACCGGCAGCGCCTACCGGCCCTATCCCGGCTTCCACCCCGTCGAGGGCGCGGTCGGCGAATATAATGGCAAGTTCATGAACGGGCAGTTCGTGCTGCGCGGCGGCAGCTGCGCCACGCCGCGCGGGCATGTCCGCGCCTGTTACCGCAACTTCTTCTACCCCCATCAGCGCTGGCAGTTCACCGGCGTCCGTCTGGCAAAGGACCTGTAATCATGCTGAAGCCCGAGATCGAGGACGGTCAGATGTCCCTTGCCGACCCCGCCTTCCGCGCCGATGTCCTCGCGGGGCTGGAGCGTCGTCCGCGCGCCATTCCCGCGCGCTGGTTCTACGACCGCAAGGGGTCCGAGCTGTTCGAGGCGATCACCGACCTGCCCGAATATTATCCCACCCGCACCGAGACCACGATCCTGGAGACGATGTGCCCCGATCTGGTCGCGCATGTCGGCAAGGGCCGCGCGGTCGTCGAGTTCGGCTCGGGCTCCTCGACCAAGACGCCGGTGCTGCTGCGCTGTGTCGAACCCTCGGCCTATGTGCCGATCGACATTTCGGGCGACTTCCTGCGCGAATCGGCGCGCAACCTGCAACAGGCCTTTCCCGACCTGCCCATCCATCCGCTGGAGGGGGATTTCATGCATCCGCTGACGCTGCCGGCGATGGTGGCGGATGCGCCCAAGCTGGGCTTCTTCCCCGGCTCGACCATCGGCAACATGACGCCCGCCATGGCGACCGACCTGCTGCGCGCGATGCGCGGCTCGCTGGGCGAGGGGGCGATGCTGCTGATCGGGATGGACCGCGCCAAGCCGGCCGACATCCTGGTGCCCGCCTATGACGATGCGTAAGGGGTGACCGCGGCGTTCAACCGCAACCTGCTCGACCGGATCAACCGCGAGCTCGACGGTACCATTCCGGTCGAGGCGTTCCGTCACCGTGCGGTGTGGAACGACGATCGCTCGCGGATCGAGATGCATCTGGCCGCCGAGCGCGATGTCGACTTCACCATCGAGGGGCGCCCCTTCGCCATGGCGGCGGGTGAGACCATCCATACCGAGAACAGCCACAAATACGGACCCCGCGACGCCAAAATCCTGCTGCGTGCCGGTGGCTGGACCCCCGTGGCCCAGTGGAGCGATCCCGACGACCTGTTCGGCGTCTATCTGGCGGAGGCGCAATCGGCCCGGCTCGCGCCGTGACCATCCGGGCGCACAAAAAGGCCGGTAAGGCCGTTTTTTTAAAAAGACTGGGTCTTTTTTCTTTATCCGACGTTGTGTTCCTTGGTTCGGTAGAAATCAGGTCATGATAAAGTCCTTTCTGCCGTGCCCCACCGCAAGTTCTTTTGATGGTAACGTGCCAACGAATAGGGTTTGTGTTGGTTTCCAAGTGGGAGGAGCATGATGACGGAAAGCGCACAATTGCTCGACGCGTTTGATGCACGGGCCCAGCGCCGGGATCAACGACGCGACTTTTTCAAAATGGCGATGGGCGCTGCGGCCGTGGGGGCGACCGCCTTCACCCTGACCAGCAAGGCGGGTGCGCAGGCGACCATCACCGACGCCGATATCCTGAATTTCGCGCTGAACCTCGAATATCTCGAAGCGCAATTCTATGCCTATGCCGCCAATGGGACGGGCCTGCCCGCCAACCAGCTGACCGGAACGGGGACGCAGGGCGCGGTGACGGGCGGCGCGCAGGTGCCGTTCGGCAATGATACGATCGTCCAGGCCTATGCCCGCGAGATCGCGGCGGACGAAGCGGCGCATGTCGCCTTCCTGCGCACCGCGCTCGGCAGTGCGGCGGTGGCGCAGCCGGCGATCAATATTTCGGGCGACGCCAACGGCCCGTTCACGGCGGCGGCCCGCCTGGCCGGGGTGGTCGGCAACACCGAGACCTTCAACCCCTATGCCTCGCCCACGGCGTTCCTGCTCGCGGCCTATATCTTCGAGGATGTCGGCGTGACGGCCTATAAGGGCGCCTCGCCGCTGATCACCAGCAAGCCGTTCCTGCAGGCGGCGGCCGGTATCCTGGCGGTCGAGGCCTATCACGCCGCGATCATCCGCACGACGCTCTACTCGCGCGGCTATGACGAGCTGATGCCGATGCCCTCGCTGGTGACGGCGACGGGCCAAATCTCGGCATTGCGCGACAGCGTCGACGGGTCGAGCGTCCTGGACCAGGGCATTGCCCGCACGACGGTCAACGGACAGCTCGTGTCCAACATCGTGCCGACCGATACGAATGGCATCGTGTTCAGCCGCTCTCCGCAACAGGTGCTGAACATCGTCTATTTGAACAGGGCGGCGGCTACCCTGGGCGGCTTCTTCCCCGCCGGCGTCAACGGTAACCTGCGCGCGAGCGTGGCGAACTGATCCCTTTTTTCCTCGATTGGAGAGGATCATCATCATGAGCGAAGAACGCTTCATTCTCGACGTGATCGAAGAGGCATCGGCCAAGCGCCGGGCCGACCGCCGCCGTTTCATGCGCATGGCCGCCGGGGCCGGTGCCGTGGGCGGGCTGGCGATGCTGGGCGCGTGCAACAACGACGATGACGATGTCATCATCGTCCCCACCCCGACCCCCACCCCGACCTCGACCGCCACAGTCACCGACGCCGATGTGCTGAACTTCGCGCTTCAGCTCGAATATCTCGAAGCGCAATTCTACAGCTACGCCGCCTTCGGCACCGGCCTGTCCTCGTCGCTGCTTGCCGGGGTGGGCACGCAAGGTGCGGTCGCGATCAACACCAGCGCGGCCAATGGCGCCGGCCAGCCGCGCCAGGTCCAGTTCAAGGACCCGATCGTGGCGCAATATGCCCGCGAAATCGCCTATGACGAGATCGCGCACGTCACCTTCCTGCGCAACGCGCTGGGCAGCGCGGCGGTGGCGCAGCCGGCGATCAACCTGTCGGGCGACGCCAATGGCGCCTTTACGGCGGCGGCGCGTGCGGCGGGCGTGATCGACAACAACTCGACCTTCGACCCCTATTCGTCCGACGAGTTCTTCCTGCTGGGCGCCTATCTGTTCGAGGATGTCGGCGTCACCGCCTATATGGGTGGCGTCACCCTGTTGTCGAACAAGAACTTCATCGAGGCGGCGGCGGGCATCCACGCGGCCGAGGCCTATCACGCGGGTCTGGTCCGCACGACGCTCTATCGCAAGGGGCTGACCAACACCGCGTTGATTACCAATGCGGGCAAGATCTCGGACGCGCGCGACAGCCTGGATGGATCGACCGATCTCGATCAGGGCATCGTCGCGACGGTGAACGGGCAGCAGGTTGCCAATATCGTGCCGGCCGACTCCAACGCGATCGCCTTTGTCCGCACGCCCGGCCAGGTGCTCAACATCGTCTATCTCAACAAGGCGTCGGTGACGAGCGGCGGCTTCTTCCCCGGCGGCCTGAACGGCACGGTCCGCTCCAGCGCGGCCAGCGGCTGACGATTACCCTTGCCCCACGGCCTCCCTTTCGGGGCGGCCATTTCACTACGGGCCCTGACCCCGACCGGCATCTTCCCTTTCGCCGGTCGGGGTATTTTTATGTCCGTTCGCCGCGCGAGAGGGGCGGGCGGGCCGGCGCGTGACGAAACCGCTTCTTCGCGGCGCGATTTGCGCCTATGCAGGGCGCATCCCCGGGGGAGCGCTGGCCTGCGCTTGAGAGGGGGGCAAGAGCCCCTGACCCGCTGAACCTGATCCGGTTGACACCGGCGTAGGGAGGGAGCGGCCCCATCTCTCATGGTCCGTTTCCTCCGCATGGAGTGGACGACTATGGCAGATATCCCCGCAAAGGCCGAGATCCCCCCCGCGGGCAGCGCAATCGGCGTGACGACCGGCCCCATTCGTGGCTCGAAGAAGATTCACGTCGGCCCGTTGAACGTCGCGATGCGCGAAATCCATCTCGACCCGTCCTCGGGCGAGCCGCCCTTGCGTGTGTACGATACCAGCGGCCCCTATACCGACCCGAACGCGCGTATCGACATCATGGGCGGCCTGCCGCAGATTCGCCGCAGTTGGATCGACGCGCGCGGCGATGTCGAGGCCTATGACGGCCGCGAGATCCGCCCCGAAGATAACGGCCAGCTCGGCCCCGACCGGTCGGGCGGCGTGCCGCAATTCCCACGTACCGGGCTCAACCGCCCCTTGCGCGCGAAGCCCGGCATGAACGTCAGCCAGATGCACTATGCCCGCCAAGGCATCATCACGCCCGAGATGGAATATGTCGCGACCCGCGAGAACCTGGGCCGCGAGATGCTGAAGGAGTATGTCCGCGACGGCGAGAGCTTCGGCGCGGCGATTCCCGATTACGTGACGCCCGAATTCGTCCGCGACGAAGTGGCGCGCGGCCGGGCCATCATCCCCAACAACATCAACCACCCCGAATCCGAGCCCATGGCGATCGGCCGCAACTTCCTGGTCAAGATCAACGCCAATATCGGCAATTCGGCGGTCGCCAGCAACGTGGCGTCCGAGGTCGACAAGTTGGTCTGGTCGATCCGCTGGGGCGCGGACACGGTGATGGACCTGTCGACGGGGCGCAACATCCACGACACGCGCGAGTGGATCATCCGCAATTCGCCGGTGCCGATCGGTACGGTGCCCATCTATCAGGCGCTGGAAAAGGTCGGCGGCATCGCCGAGGAGCTGACCTGGGAGATCTTCCGCGACACGC
>NZ_JBNNOB010000014.1:0-43061 GCF_050274375.1 Sphingomonas sp. NPDC019816 | reverse complement strand
GTCGATGTGCGGGATCACGTTGAAGGCGATCTGCTTGGTGAACTTCTTCGGCTCGGCGGGGTCGCCGACGAAGATGTTGCGGCTCTGCTCGAACAGCTCATCCATGCCCGCCTTGCCCGCGCCCGACACCGACTGATAGGTCGCGACGACGACGCGCTTGATCGTCGCCCTGTCGTGCAGCGGCTTGAGCGCCACGACCATCTGCGCGGTCGAACAGTTGGGGTTGGCGATGATGTTCTTGGCCGTATAGCCGTCGATCGCGTCGGGGTTCACCTCCGGCACGATCAGCGGCACGTCGGGGTCCATGCGATAGAGCGACGAATTGTCGATCACGACGCAGCCGGCGGCGGCGAATTTGGGGGCATAGATTTTGGTCGCGTCAGATCCGATCGCGAACAGCGCCATGTCCCAGCCGGTGGGATCGAAATGCTCGATATTCTTGATGGTGAGCATCTTGCCCGTCTCACCATATTCGATCTGGTCGCCCTGGCTGCGCGACGAGGCGACGACCGCCAGTTCGTCGATCGGAAATTCCCGCTCCGCCAGAATGTTGATCATTTCCCGGCCGACATTGCCCGTCGCCCCGGCGACCACCACGCGATAACCCATTAAACCCTCCACTCGGAAGCGTGAGCCGGTAGCGTCATTGCGCGGACGCGTCCACCAACTTTGCGAAAAGTGCGCGTTTGGTAAGGCCAAGCGGGGGTTTAGGGGGGACCGTCGCCCCAGCGAAGGCTGGGGCCTCCCGTCTCACGCCAATCGGCCGAAAAGATCGTCCCAATCCGGATTGATGCTCTCGATCAGCCGAACTTTCCACGTTCGCTTCCACGCCTTCATCGCCTTCTCGCGCGCGATCGCATCATCGATGCGGCCATGTTCTTCGGCATAGACCAGCCGGTGCAAGCCATAACGTCGGCAGAACTCAGCGCCGGTGTCCGTGCGGTGCTGGTGAACGCGCGCAGCCAGATGGGCGGTCACGCCGATGTAAAGCACACCGTTCGGTCTGTTGGTCATGATGTAGACCCAGCCTGCCATCGTTCAGCCCATGCGAAGAAAGGCCCCAGCCTTCGCTGGGGCGACGGATTGAAGGGATGGGGTGGGGCCGTCAATCATGCGTGCTGGCGGCCCAGGTCGCGTGGGTGATGCCGTGGACGGTCTGGAAATGGTCGGTGATGCGGTCGAGTTCGCCCGCCTCGACGATGGTGCTGGTCAGCGTGGCGGCGACCGTCACCTGATCCTCGCCCAGTTCCTCCGTCTCCAGTTCGCCGACCGGCAGGCCGGCGCGCTCGAGATGTTCGACCAGCATGTCGCCGACCGGGCCGGCCTGCGCGGCGCTGGTGGTCAGGCTGACCGAATAGGTCGCCTCGACATGCCGTCCCTCGACCGGGATGCGGTTGATCGCGTCGACCAGCGGGCGCAGCGCGGTGTTGGCGAGCAGCACGACGCCGGTCAGCAGCACCGCTTCGGCCACCATGTCGCTGCCCGCGATCGCGCCGACCGCCGCCGAGCACCATAAGGTCGCGGCGGTGTTCAGCCCGCGGACGTTCATCCCCTCCTTCATGATGACGCCCGCGCCCAGGAATCCTATCCCTGAGACGACATAGGCGATGATGCGGATCGACTCGACATCGCCGCTCAGCCGCTGGCCCAAATCCACGAACGCCGCGGCGCCGATCGCGACCAGCGCATTGGTGCGCAGGCCCGCGGTCCGCTGGCGGTACTGCCGCTCCGCGCCGATGACGGTGCCGAGGATGAAGGCGGTCAGATAGCTGACCAGCGTGTCGAGGAACGGCCAGAGATGGAAGGTCTTCAGGAATGCCATATGCAGGCTCCTAAATCCTCCCCGTTACGGGGAGGTGGCAGCGCGTCAGCGCTGACGGAGGGGGCGTGCCACATAGGTCAGCCTTCGCGGCAAGCCCCCTCCACCAGCTCCGCTGGTCCCCCTCCCCGTACCGGGGAGGATCATTACTTCGCCGGCTTGTCCTTCACCGTCCGGTCGAGGAAGTTCAGGATCGTGTGCCACAGATGCTGTGAAATACCCGGCCCGCCGACACGGTGGGTCTGCCCCGGATAGAGCATCATCTCGAACGGCGTGTCGGTCTTCTGCATCTCGGCGGCGAAGGCGGTGGCATTGTCGAGGAAGACGTTGTCGTCCGCCATGCCGTGGATCAGCATCAGCGGATCGCGGATCTTCGCCGCATCGGTGATCGCTTGCGACGTCGCATAGCTTTGCGGGTCGGTACGTGGGTCACCCAGATAGCGCTCGGTATAATGGGTGTCGTATAGCTGCCAGTCGGTGACCGGCGCGCCCGACACGGCGGCGGCATAGACGCCCGGCGTCTTCTCCAGCATCTTGATCGACATATAGCCGCCGTACGACCAGCCATAGGTCGCGATGCGCGCGGGATCGACAAAGGGCAGCGTCTTCAGATAATTCGCCCCCGCCAGCTGATCGGCGACCTCGACGGTGCCCATCGCGTGGTAGATGTGATCCTCGAACGCCTTGCCGCGATTATACGATCCGCGATTGTCGATCTGGAAGAAGATCCAGCCCTGATCGACCAGATATTGCGGCAGCGCGCCCTGCCAGCCGCGCGTCACCTGCTGACCGGTGCCGGGGCCGCCATAATGCTGGAAGAACACGGGGTAGCGCTTGCCCGGTTCCAGCTTGGGGGTAATCATCTCCCAATAGAGCGTCGTGCCGTCATCGGCCTTGATCGTGCCGAACTTGGTTTCGCGGTGGCTGGCGAGATAGGGCGCATAGGGGTGCCCGGCGACAATCGCATTCTCGTTGATCCAGTTCAGCCGCTTGCCCGTCGTATCGGCGAGATAGATCTGTGTCGGCTGGGTCGGGCTGGAGCGCGAGACGATGAAGCGGCTGGCGGAAGAGTCCATCGACGCGCTGTTGGTATAGCCGCGCTCGGTCAGGCGGGTAACGACGTTCGGCTGCGCGATGTCGACCGCGTAGAGATGCTGTTCGAGGACATCGTCCTTCAGCCCGGTGAAATAGAGCCGCCCCTTCGCTTCATCGACGCCGACGAGATTGGTGACGACCCACGGCCCCTTGGTCAGCTGCGTCCACTGGCCGTTCGCGAAGCGATAGAGATGGCCATAGCCGTCGCGCTCCGACCGCCAGATCAGGCTGCCGTCCTTCATCGGGCGATAAGCGTCGGACAGGTTCAGCCAGCTGCGATCGCCGGAACGCTCGGTGAAGAGCACCGTCGACTTGCCCGTCTTGGGATCGACGCGCAGCATGTCGAGCGTCTTCTGGTCGCGGCTTTCCCGCTGGACCAGCATCGCCGAGCCGTCGGGCGTCCAGTCGACACGCGCCAGATAGATGTCCGGGTTGGTGCCGAGATCGACCTTCACCCGGCCCGAACCGTCCGCCTTCATGACGTACAGGTCGACCAGCGCATTGGGCGTGCCCGCCGCCGGATAGCGCTGTTCATAGACCTTGGTGCCCGCCGCACCAATCGCGGCGCGCACCGCGACCTTGACCGGTGCCTCGTCGAACCGCTCGACCGCGATGTAGCGCTCGTCGGGGCTCCACCAATAGCCGGTGAAACGGTGCATTTCCTCCTGCGCGACGAACTCCGCCTCGCCGAAATGGACGGTGCCGCCGCCCTCCTTGGTCAGCGCGCGCGCCTCGCCGCCGGCCAAGGGCATGGCCCAGAGATTCTGGTCGCGTACGAAGCTGACATAGCCGCCCTTGGGGCTGACGATCGGGTTCAGCTCGCCGCCTGGCGTGTTGGTCAGGCGGCGGACCTGCCCGTCCAGCCCGGCGAGATACAGGTCGCCGTCCAGCGGGACCAGGATCGACTTGCCATCGGGGGCCCAGTCATAGGCGACGATGCCCTTCGACCCGCCGATACGCGCACGCTCGCGCTGCATCTTCTCGGCCTCGGACAATTCCGCGCCGGAGCCGACCTTCTTGGAGTCGACCAGCATCCGCTCCTCGCCGGTGCGGGTATCGCGCGCCCAGAGGTCCAGCCGCTCCTTCTCATCGGCGCGCGGGCGCAGCGAGGTGAGCAGCGTGCCGTCGGGCGACAGGCGCAGGCCGCGCGGCTGCGACCCCGACAGGTCCGGGCTGCCGAACACCCGCGCCAGCGTCAGGTCGCCTGCCTTCTCATTCCGCTCAGCGGCCATCGCCGGCACCCCCGATCCGATCGCGATCGAGGCCCCGACCGAAGCCAGCGCCAGACCAAGCACCCATTTGCGCATCCATAGCACTCCAAACCATCGTTCGCCGGTCATTCCGGCCTATGGCGCGCGTTATCGCGGCCGTGCCGTCATCCGTAAAGCGGCATCCTGGGCCAGGAATGTCGCGCCGCGCGGATATTCGTAAACCCGGCATTAACGAAAAGCCGATAGGACCGACGATCGGGAGCATAAGGGCGGCGCACCTCCCCTCGCGGTCGGGAGGCTTATCGGAACGGACATGACGATCACGGCAGCATTCGACATCCAGCATGACCGGCGCGGGGATATCGACGCGATCCTGGCGCGGCTGGGCAGCGCGGGGCATCCGCATGTCCAGGCGCTGCTGATGCCGCAGGCGCTGCTGCACGACCTGACCGACGCGGTGCATGCGTTGTGCGCGGTGCATGGCAATCATCCCAGCATGATCGACTATGCGATGGCGCGCGGTATCCAGATCGAAACGCTGCCCTGGCTGATCCGTTCGTCCAACGCCTTTGCGCATGAACGCGCCTTTCTCGCCAACCTGACCTCAGCCGCCGGCCCGCTTCCCTCCACCCCCGGACAGGCGCAGGCTGATGCCGCGCTGACCCAGCTGCGCCACACGCTGGAGATGCTTGCCAATTCCGACCGGCGCGGCTGCGCGACGGGTGCCGTCTCCGCCCTCATCCTCGACTGGCAGGCGATCCGGCAATTGCTGGACCATGCCGCGAACCGCTTCGGGATCGAGGCGCCGCCCGAAATGCTGCCCGATCCGATCCGGCGCGAAACCGATGGCGACGATCCCGCGCTGGGCATCGCCCGTGCGCGCGGGTTCGGCGCGACGCAATTGCTCAACCAGCATCGCGGCATGTGGGAATTGCTCGAAGCCCGCGCCAGCGCGCGTCGGGGATAGGGCATGACGCGGCGTACCCTCGACCGGGCGTACGCGAGGCACCGTTCGCCGGCTTGCCTGGCCGTTAACCATATCGAGCAGGCCCGAGTTAATCCCCGAAAATCACTATGGTGGGCATGAAAGGCATCGTTCCCCCCGTAACTTTGTCACTCTGCGCCGTGGCGATCGCCTCGCCCGCCCCCGCGCGCTCGCTGCTCGATTATGTCGGGCAATGCGTACCCTTCGCCCGGCAGGCGTCGGGTATCGCGATCTATGGCGACGCCTGGACCTGGTGGGGACAGGCGGAGGGGAAATATCCGCGCGGCCATACGCCGCAGGTCGGCGCCGTGGTCGTCTTCGCCAAGACCAGCCGCCTGCCGCTGGGCCATGTCGCGGTGGTCAGCCGGGTGGTCGAGGACCGAGTGCTGATGCTGACCCACGCCAATTGGTCGATCCAGAATGGCGAGCGCGGCCACGCCGAACAGGACGTGACCTTGTTCGACGTCTCTCCCAACAATGACTGGAGCAATGTCCGCGTCTGGTTCCGCGACTCGGATGGCCTGGGCAGCTCGACCTACCCGCTTTACGGCTTCATCTACGGCAAGGGCCGCACCGCGCCCGAGCTGACCAGCGAAAAGCCCGATTATGTCGGCGCGCTGATCGACGCCTATGTCGCGCGCTGATTGCTGGAAACCTCGATAAGGCATGGTCTGACGGCCGTTGCCTGGGAGGAGAATGGCGATGATGATGCTGGTGGCGTGGCTGACCCTGTCGACCATCGGTGAGGATGTGCTGAACACCATGCCGACGCATGGTAAGCCCCTGGCCCGTTGCACGCCGCATGCTGACCAGGTGGCCAGCCCCGCCCCGACGAAGGGCGGCCTTCGCAAGCTCAACGAAATGCCCGCCGTCGAGCCGCATCTGGCGGTGCTGCGCAGCGTCGATGGCTGCCCCGTGCCCGTCAAGGTCCGCGCCGAGGTCACCCCGCGCCGCTGATCCTCATGCGACGGCGGGGCGGTGAATGACGCCGCCGGTCATCGGCTTGGGTACGCCGGTCGTCCCCGGAAAGCTGATCGGCAGGTCGCACAGGCGGCGCACCGCCATATAGGCGAAACCCTCCGCCTCCAGCGCGTCGCCGTTCCAACCGAGCGTATCGGTCGGCTCGGGCGTCAGGCCCGTTTCGGCGGCGATCATCGCCAGCATCGTCGCATTGTGCCGGCCGCCGCCGGCGACCAGCAGTCGCTCCGGCCGCTCCGGCAGATGGTCGAGCGCGCGCGCCACCGTCCGTGCGGTAAAGGCGGTCAGAGTGGCGGCACCGTCCGCCGCCGACAGCCCCCGCGCCGGCTGGATGGTGAAGTCGTTGCGGTCGAGCGACTTGGGCGGCGCGAGGTCGAACCAGTCATTGTCCATCATCGTGTCGAGCACGGTCGGCTCGACCCGCCCCGCCCCCGCCAGCGCGCCGCCGGCATCGAAACGCTGCCCCGCCTCGGCCTCCATCCAGTGATCGATCAGCCCGTTGGCCGGCCCCGTGTCGAAGGCGACCAGCGCGCCGTCGCGCCCGATCCAGGTGATATTGGCCACCCCGCCCAGATTGAGCAGCGCGACCGGCCGCGCCAGTCCGGCGGCGAGCGCGGCGTGATAGATCGGGATCAGCGGCGCCCCCTGCCCGCCCGCGGCGACATCGGCGGACCGGAAATCGCCGACCACGGTGATCCCGGTCGCCTCCGCCAGCGCCTGTCCATCGCCGATCTGCCAGGTCCAGCCGCGATCGGGGCGGTGCGCCACCGTCTGGCCGTGAAAGCCGATGACGTCCACCGCCTCCGCAGCCAGCCCGGCATCGCGCAGCAGCTTCTGCACGACCATCGCATGAGTGCGCACGATCAGGTCGCTGGCGGCCACGATCGGCGGGCTGGCGCGCGGCCGCTCGAAGGTCAGCGCCAGCGCGGTCGCCTCGGCCAGTTCGGCGCGGGCGGCATCCGAATAGGCTTCGGTGCGAAAGGCGACGGGACGTACCTGGCCCTCGCCATCGGTTTCGATCAGTGCGGCATCCACCCCGTCGAGCGAGGTCCCCGACATCAATCCGATCGCCAGCATCACGCCCAACCCTTGTGAATTTACGCCTCTCATGCCGGGATCGCGGCGGCCTGTCGACCACATGGCGCAAGCGCATCTGGAAAAGCGGTGCGTTTTGCACTATGTGCGCGCGCATCCCATGGCAACCAAACTCCCCACTCCGCCGCGCGTCGGCATGGTCTCGCTCGGCTGTCCCAAGAATCTGGTCGACAGCGAACGCATCCTGACCCAGCTTCGCGCCGATGGCTATCAGATGTCGCCCGACTATGCCGGCGCGGACGTCGTACTCGTCAACACCTGCGGCTTTCTCGACTCCGCCAAGGAGGAAAGCCTGGAGGCGATTGGCGAGGCGATCAAGGAGAACGGTCGCGTCATCGTAACGGGGTGCATGGGCAAGGAAGCCGAGGCGATCCGCACCCGCTTCCCGGACGTGCTGGCGATCACCGGCGCGCATGAATATGAGCAGGTGGTGGAGGCGGTCCACGCCGCCGCGCCCGCCAATTTGTCGCCCTATATCGACCTGATTCCCGACGCCGGCCTGAAGCTGACGCCGCGTCATTACAGCTATCTGAAGATTTCGGAGGGCTGCAACCACCGGTGCAGCTTCTGCATCATCCCCAGCCTGCGCGGCGATCTGGTCAGCCGCCGCCCCGACGCGATCCTGCGCGAGGCGGAGAAGCTGGTCGCCGCGGGCACGCGCGAACTGCTGGTCATCAGCCAGGACACCTCGGCCTACGGCATCGACATCCGCAAGGAGCCGCGGATGTGGAAGGGGCAGGAGGTCGTGCCGCACATGACCGACCTCGTCCGCGAACTGGGCAAGATAGCGCCGTGGGTACGCCTCCATTATGTCTATCCCTATCCGCATGTGGATCAGGTGATCCCGCTGATGGCGGAAGGACTGGTACTGCCCTATCTGGACATTCCGTTCCAGCATGCCGCGCCGTCGGTCCTGCGCCGTATGAAGCGTCCCGGCAACGACGCCAAGGTGTTGCAACGCATCCACCAGTGGCGCGACATCTGCCCCGACATTGCGATCCGCTCGACCTTCGTCGTGGGTTTCCCGGGGGAAACCGAGGAGGACTTCGAATACCTCCTCGACTGGCTGGACGAAGCCCAGCTCGACCGGGTCGGCGCCTTCCGCTTCGAACCCGTCGAGGGTGCCGCCGCCAACGCGCTGCCCGATCACGTCCCGGAGGAGGTGAAGGAGGAGCGTTACGCGCGGATTATGGCGAAGACCGCCGCCATCTCCGCCGCCAAGCTGGCCGCCAAGGTCGGCCGCACCCTGCCCGTCATCATCGACGCGGTCGACGAGGACGGTGGTGCTACCGGCCGTAGCCAGGCCGACGCGCCCGAGATCGACGGCGAGGTCTTCCTGCGCGATGCCGGCCATCTAAGCGTCGGCGACATCGTGAAGGTCGCAATCGAGGACGCCGACGAGCACGACCTGTACGGCGTCCCCGTTACAGGAAACGGATAAGCATCATCACCAGTCCGGCCATCGAAACCAGATAGGCAAGCGACCGTACATAGCGGACGCCGAAGATGTACAGCGGGACATAGGCGACCCGCGCGAGGAACCACACCCACGCGCCGGTCGCCGCCAATCCGCCGCTCTGGCCCGTCACCGCCAGCCCCAGCGCCAGCGCGATGAAGACGGGCCAGGTCTCGCGAAAATTGGCCGAGGCACGCTCGGCCCGCCCGGCATAGGGGCCAAGCGGTGCCGGCGTTCCATCCCGCGGCCCGGCGTTCCAGCCGATCCCCCGGTCGAGCGTCGCCAGCTGCGATTGCAGGGCGATATGGACGAACAGCAGAATGATCGACCAGCCGAGGATCGTCAGTTCGGTCGTCATTTGCCCTTACCCTTCACTCCACCCCGGCGCAGGCCGGGAGTCCCATGCCATAGCGGTTCCAACGCAAAGCATCGCGACTGGACCCCGGACTCCGCCGGGGTGGCAAAGAAATTCACTCCCCAACCCCCGTTCAGCCTGAGCGTAGTCGAAGGCCAAGGGAAACCCTCTCCACGCCAACCACTAATCCAATGTGGCGGACGTGCCGGCGTGGCCTTCGACTTCGCTCAGGCTGAACGGAGGGTGGGATGATTTCGCAAAAGCCGTTCAGGCGGAGCGTAGTGGAAGCTCACACCCCCAACACCCCGCACCCCGTTGCACCGCCCCGCCAAACCTGCTTCCTTGAGCGCCATGAGATACCCCCATTTGCTGGCGGCGATCGCGTTCATCGCCCCCGCCCCGTTGCTTGCCCAGGCGCTGACCCCCGCCGAGACCCGGACGATCGATGCGCTGGTGACGAAGACGCTGGCCGATACCGGCGTTCCCTCCGCCTCGATCGCGGTGGTGCGTGGCGGCAAGACCGTGCTCGCCAAGGCGTATGGCAAGCAGTTCGAGGGGCAGAAGGGGCCGGCCGATCCGACCCTGCCCTATCAGATCGCCTCTGTGTCCAAGCAGTTCACGGCCGCCGCCGTCCAGTTGCTGGCGGACGAGGGCAAGCTGTCGCTCGATGACACGGTCGGCAAATACATTCCCGGCATCACCGGTGGCGACACGATCACCATCCGCCAACTGCTCAGCCACACCTCGGGCCTGCGCGATTACTGGCCGCAGGATTACAGTTTCAAGGCGATGGCGACCCCGACCACGCCGCAGGGCATCGTCGACCGCTGGGCCAAGGCGCCGCTCGACTTCGCGCCGGGCACCCAGTGGCAATATTCCAATACCGGCTATGTCGTCGCCGGCATGATCGTGGAGAAGGTCTCCGGCCAGCCGCTGCTCGAGTTCCTCCAGGCGCGCGTATTCCGCCCGCTCGGCATCCGCGCGCTGGATCAGGACAAGGCGATCGGGCCGGGCTTCCCGCAGGGCTATCTGCGCCATGCGCTGGGTCCCGTCCGGGTCGAGACGCCGGCCGCGCCCGGCTGGCTCTATGCGGCGGGCGAACTCGCCATGTCGCCGCAGGATCTGGCCAAATGGGACATCGCCCGGATGAACCGCACCCTGCTGCCGGCCAAGCTCTGGGCCGAGCAGGAGACGCCGATCAATCTGACCAACGGCACCAGCACCGGCTATGGCCTGGGCGTCGGGATCGGCACGAAGGATGGTCGTCGCATCGTCGAGCATAGTGGCGAGGCGGTCGGCTTCCTGACCGAGAATATCGTCTATCCCGAGGACAAGGCGGCGATCGTCGTCGCGGTCAACGCCTGGTTCGCCGATGCGCAGGGCCGCATCGCCAAGGGGATCGCCGACGTCATCCTGCCCCAGCCCCAGGCGAGCAATCCCGACGCCGCCGCGCTCGACCGGACGAAGCAGGTCTATGCCCAGTTGCAGGCCGGGCGGCTGGACCGCGCGCTGCTGACCGAGGATGCGGCCTATTATTTCACCCCGGCGACCATCACCGATTACCGGACCAGCCTGTCACCGCTGGGCGCGCCGAGCAAGATCGAGCAGGTCGGCCAGACACGGCTGCGCGGCGGTTTCGTCAATCGCTCGTACCGCGTCAGCTATCCGACCCGGACCCTGCGGATCAGCACCTATGCCGAGCCGGGTGTTCAGGGCCGCATCGAACAATTTCTGGTAAGCCCCGTCGAATGAACGATTTCTCCGCTCTGCTTCAACCCGATCGTGGCCAGCCCGCGCAGTCCGTCACCGTCCTGACCGCCGATGGCTTTCCCGCGTGGCTGACCCGCCAGTCCGCCGCCACCCGCGCGCTGGCGACGGCGCAGCGTTTTGCGGCCAAGCCCGACACACATCTGCTCGTGCCGCATGGTGACGGCATCGCGGTCATCGCGGGTGTCGCCGATCCCGCCTCGCCCTGGGCGCTCGCCAAGCTCGCCGAGAGTCTGCCGGCGGGCACCTATCGCCTCGACGGGGCAGCGGTCGGCGCCAATGCGCTGGGCTGGCTGCTCGGCCAATATCGCTTCACCCGCTATCGCAAGGGCGAGACGATTGGCGACCGCGTGCTGCTGACCGGCGACGTCGCGCATCGCGACGAGATCGTGCGCATCGCTTATGCGACCGCACAGGTGCGTGACCTGGTCAATACCGGTGCGGGCGATCTCGGCCCGGCGGAGCTGGAAACGGAGGCCCGCGATCTCGCGCAGCGTCATGGCGCCAGTGTGACGGTGACGGCCGGCGAGGCGCTCGCCCGCGACTATCCGATGATCCACGCGGTCGGCCAGGCTGCGATCCGCGAGCGCGCGCCCCGGCTGATCGAGCTGCATTGGGGCGATCCCGCCCATCCGCGCATCGCCATCGTCGGCAAGGGGGTGTGCTTCGACACCGGCGGCCTCGACATCAAGCCGTCTGCCGGCATGCGCCTGATGAAGAAGGACATGGGCGGCGCGGCGCATGCGCTATCGCTGGCCGGACTGGTCATGGCGGCCGGGCTTCCGGTGCGGCTGCACCTGCTGATCCCGGCGGTCGAGAATGCGGTGTCGGGGGCGTCCTTCCGCCCTGGCGACGTGCTGCGGACTCGCAAGGGCCTGACGGTCGAGAACACCAATACCGATGCCGAGGGGCGCCTGATCCTGGGCGACGCGCTGACCCGCGCGGGCGAGGACAACCCCGAGCTGATCCTCGATTTCGCGACCCTGACTGGCGCGGCGCGCGTGGCATTGGGTCCTGACCTGCCGCCGCTGTTCACCGATGACGAGAGGCTAGCGGCCGATCTGCTCGCGGCGGCGGCCAGCGAGCGAGACCCCGTGTGGCGCCTGCCGCTCTGGGACGGCTATGACGAGATGCTGAAGTCGGACATCGCCGACATGGTCAACGCCCCCGATGGCGGCTTTGCCGGCGCGATCACCGCTGCGCTGTTTCTGCGCCGCTTCGTGCCCAGGGACACGGCCTGGGCGCATCTTGACGTGTTCGCGTGGCGGCCTTCGGGTAAGCCGGGGCGGCCCAAGGGCGGTGACGCCTATGCGTTACGTGCGGCATACCGGATGTTGAAGGGGCGGTATTCGGGGATTTGAGGCGTGGCCTTCGACTACGCTCAGGCTGAACGGAGGTTGGGGGGTGAGGCCAAACAGCCGTTCACGCTGAGCGAAGTCGAAGCGCACGCCCAGCCCTCACCCTAACTGCACAACCCCGTCCGGCGTTTGGAGTGAACGCCGGGGCGTAGCCTACGACTACGCTCAGGCGGAACGGAGATTGGGGGTGGGACCAAACAGCCGTTCCCGCTGAGCGAAGTCGAAGCGCACGCCCCGCCCTCACCCCGGGCTCACAACCCCGCCGCCGCCTCGATGATCGGTACGAACTTCGCCGCCGTCAGGCTGGCACCGCCGACCAGCGCGCCGTCGACATTCTCGACCGCCAGCAGCGTCGTGGCATTGTCGCCCGTCACCGAGCCGCCATACAAAATCCGCACCCCGTCCGCTGCATCGCCGATCAGCATGCGCAGCTTGGCGCGCGCGATGGCGTGGATGCTGGCGATCTCCTCCACGGTCGGCGTCCGCCCCGTGCCGATCGCCCAGCGCGGTTCATAGGCGAGCGTGAACCAGCTGCCCTCCGCATTGTCGGGCACCGACTTCTCGATCTGCGCCTGCACCACCCGTTCGGCGCGGCCGGCATTGCGCTCAGCCTCGGTCTCGCCGCAGCACAGGATGACGTGCAGACCGTTGCGATGCGCCGCCGCCGCCTTGGCCCAGGCATCCTGGCTGGTCTCGCCCTGGTCCGCGCGGCGTTCGGAATGGCCGACGATGGTGAAGCGCGCGCCCGCCTCCTTCACCATGCCCGCCGAGACGCAGCCGGTATGCGCACCCGAATCGCGCTCATGCACGTCCTCCGCGCCGATCGACAGGTCCGGCACGCGCTCGGCCGCCGCAGTGATCAGCGTGAAGGGCACCGCCATCGCTACATCGACCTGCGGAGCCGCCTTCGCCGCCGCCGCGATGGCGTCCAGCTCGGCCAGGGCCGCGCGCGAGCCGTTCATCTTCCAATTGCCCGCCACCAGTTTGCGCCGTGCCATTTCAAAGGCTCCCATGAGTCGACTGTTATACGTGTTCAACACCGATAGCGGATCGCGCGCGCGGCACAAGCTTGATGCGGGCGCGCCGTCCCCCTAAAGCACATCCGTTTTTATCCCTTGCCGATCGGTCGTCCATGCTCAGCTTCTTCCGCCGGATCATCAATTCCAAGGCCGGCGTCATCGTGACCTTCATCGTGCTCGGCGTCATCGCGATCGCCTTTGCCGCTGGTGACGTGTCCAACGTCGCGGGTATGGCCGGCGGGCTGACCGGCTCGACCGTCGCCAAGGTCGGCGACGCCAAGGTTACCGTCGACGACCTGCGCACCGCCGCGCAGAACGAGGTCGCCGCCTATCGTCAGGAACAGCCGACGCTCGACATGGCGCAGTTTATCGCCGCCGGCGGGTTCGAGGGCGTGTTGCAGCGGGAGGTCACCGGCCTTTCGCTTGAACAGTTCGGCAAGGACCAGGGCATGGTCGTCTCGCGCCGGCTGATCGACGGACAGATCGCCTCGATCCCCGCCTTTCGCGGCCCCAATGGCCAGTTCGATCCGGCGCTGTATCAACAGCTTCTGGCGCAGCGGAAGATGACCGACGCGCAGGTCCGCACCGACCTGCAGCGCACGCTGTTCGCGCAGCAGCTGACCGTGCCGACGATCGGTGCGACCCAGATGGCGACGCAGATGGCGTTGCCCTATGCCTCGCTGCTCCTCGAAAAGCGGCAGGGCGAGGTCGGCTATATCCCGACCCGTCTGGTCGGTGCCGGTGCCGCGCCGAGCGATGCCGACATCCAGACCTTCTATACGCGCAACGTCCAGCGCTACACCCTGCCGGAGCGTCGCGTGGTGCGTTATGCGCTGGTGACCCCGGCGTCGGTCGCGGCCCAGTCCGCCCCGACCGATGCGGAGATCGCCCGCTATTACCAGACCAATGCCGCGCGCTATGCCGCGACCCAGAAGCGCGACATCACCCAGGTGATCGTCGCCGATCAGGCGGGTGCCAATGCGCTGGCGGCGCGTGCCAAGGGTGGCACCAGCCTGGCCGATGCGGCGCGCGCCGCCGGGCTGGAAGCCTCTGTCCAGAAGGGCGTCGACAAGGCGACCTATGCCACCCAATCCTCGCCCGCCGTCGCCGATGCGGTGTTCGGCGCGGCGCAGGGAGCGGTTATCGGCCCGGTGCGGGGGCCGCTCGGCTTCGTGGTGGCACGCGTCGACGCGGTAACCCAGGTTCCGGGCAAGACGCTGGCCCAGGCGCGGCCCGAGATCGTGACCGAGCTGACCAAGCAGAAGCAGGCCGCCGCATTGGGTGAGACCCGCAACGCGATCGAGGACTCGCTGTCCGGTAACGCGACCTTCGACGAGGTCGTCGCCGACCGCAAATTGCAGGCGCAGACCACCCCGGCGGTCACCGCGCAGGGCGCCGCGCCCGAGGCCCCCGCCTTCCAGCCGACGCCCGAACAGCGCGCGATGATCACCGCCGCCTTCACCGCCGAGGAAGGCGACGCGCCGCAGATCGTACCGGTCGGCGAGGATGGCGGCTTCGCGGTGGTCGGCGTCGGACAGATCCAGCGCGCCGCCCCGCGTCCGCTGGCGCAGGTCCGCCAACAGGTTATCGCCGACCTGACCGCCGACCGTGCCCGCGCCGCCGCGCGCAAGCTCGCCAATGCCGTCCTTGCCAAGGTGAACAAGGGCATGCCGATGGCGCAGGCGCTGAAGGAAACCGGGCTGGCGGTGCCGCCGGTCCGCCCGATCGCCGCGTCGCGCCGCGACCTCGCCGCCGCGCAGAACACGCCTGCCGCCGCGCCGCTCGCGCTGCTGTTCTCGATGCCGCAGGGCAAGGCCAAGACGCTGGAAGCCCCGGCCAATGAGGGCTGGTACATCATCCGCGCGACGAAGATCGATGCGGGCAATGCCACCGGCAACACCGCCGCGATCCAAGCTGCGCGCCAGGACATCGGCCGCCTGATCGGCCGCGAATATGTCGCGCAGTTCGCGCGCGCCGTGCGCGACACGGTCGGCGTGAAGACCGATCCCAAAGCGGTGGCCAAGGTGCGCTCGGAGCTGCTGAACAATGGGAGCAACTAAGCCCCGCACCGACGACGCCGCGATCGCCCAGCTTGAGGCGGGTCGGCCGGCGCTGATCTGGCGTCGGCAGATCGCCGACACCGAAACGCCGGTCGCCGCCGCGCTGAAGCTGATCGAGCCGGGGCGCGGCGACTTCCTGCTCGAATCGGTCGAGGGCGGTGCGACGCGCGGGCGCTACAGCCTGATCGGCCTTGCCCCCGATCTGGTGTTCCGCGCGCATGGGCATGCGGCGGCGATCAACCGTCGCTGGGCGACCGATCGCGAGGCGTTCGAGCCCAGCGCCGCGCCGACGCTGGAGGCGCTGCGCCAGCTGGTGGCCGAATGTCGCGCCGATGTGCCCGAGGGACTGCCCGCCGCGCTCGCCTGCCTGGTCGGCTATTTCGGATATGAGACGGTCGGCCTGGTCGAGACGCTGCCCCAGCCGGCGAGCGATCCGCTCGGCCTGCCCGACATGATCTTCGTGCGCCCGACGGTGATCCTGGTGTTCGACCGGCTGGCCGATGCGCTGTACCTGGTCGCCCCCGTCTGGCCGGGTGCGGACGTCGATCCCGCGAGGGCGGTTGCCGAGGCGCAGGACCGGCTGGACGCCACCGCCGCACGACTGGCCTCGACGCCTCTGCCCGCGCCGGTTCGCGCCGAGCTGGACGAGCCCGCTTATACCCCCGCCCTGCCCGCCGGCCGCTATGGCGAGATGGTGGCGCGCGCGAAGGACTATATCGTCGCGGGCGATATTTTTCAGGTGGTGCTGGCGCAGCGTTTTTCCGCGCCCTTCGCGCTACCGCCGTTCGAGCTGTATCGCAGCCTGCGTCGGATCAACCCGTCGCCCTTCCTCTATCATCTCGACCTGCCGGGCTTCGCACTGATCGGGTCCAGCCCCGAAATTCTGGTGCGCGTTCGCGATGGCGAGGTAACGATCCGCCCGATCGCCGGCACCCGTCCCCGGGGCAAGACGGCCGCCGAGGACATGGCGAACCGCGACGGCCTGCTCGCCGACCCCAAGGAACGCGCCGAGCATCTGATGCTGCTCGACTTGGGCCGCAACGATGTCGGTCGCGCGGCGCAAGCCGGGAGCGTGCGGGTCACCGACAGCTACACGGTCGAGTTCTACAGCCATGTGATGCACATCGTGTCCAACGTCGTCGGTCGATTGGCGGACGACAAGGACGCGCTCGACGCGCTGTTCGCTGGCTTCCCCGCCGGCACGGTCAGCGGCGCGCCCAAGGTGCGCGCGTGCCAGATCATCGCCGAGCTGGAACCGGAGCGGCGCGGCGCCTATGCCGGCGGCGTCGGCTATTTCTCGCCCGACGGCTCGATGGACTCGTGCATCGTGCTCAGGACCGCCGTGGTCAAGGACGGCACCATCCATGTCCAGGCGGGCGCCGGTATCGTCGCCGACAGCGACCCTGCCTATGAGCAGCGCGAATGCGAGGCCAAGGCGGGCGCGATGCTGGCGGCGGCGCGCGACGCGGTGGCACGGGCGGGCGAAGGCGGTTTCGGGCAGTAAGCTACGGGGTGGGTGTGCTCGGGGGGCGGCATCGCCCGCTGCGAGAATTTCCATTCCGCACTGTTCCCCCGCGAAGGCGGGGGCCCAGTTCTCTTTTAGGACGCAATTATCAGCGGGCCCGCTTTCACAATAACCCGACAAAGACACTGGGCCCCCGCTTTCGCGGGGGAACGGCGGACTTACTGGGTTTCGGTTGGCAAACTCTCAGCGCCCCGCTTACTCTCCATCGGCCGCCGGTGGCGTCGCCTCCGCCCGGCGGGCGCGGCGTTCGGCCTGATATTGCTGGTTCCACATCATGCTGCATCCGCTCTGGCCGCCCGTGCCCACCGGCGAGCAGGTATCGGGGATGCCCCCCGCCACACGTCCGACCTGATCGATCGTCGCCGCGCGGTTGACCCAGCTCTGGTTCTGGGCGGGAATAGGGCGATCGTCGCGCAGGGCCTTGGGGATGCGATACGGTTCGTCGTCGCGGCCGCACACCACTACTTCATCGGCGGTGCTCTCCGGGCACTTCTGGTCACCGGTCAGCGTGACGTTGCGCACCCGCTTGGGCGGTTGACCGGTCGCGGCCTGCTGATCCTGCGGCGTCGCCTGGGCAAGGGCGCCCCCGGAGGACAAGAGCAGGGCGGCGATCAGAGCGGCACGAACCATGGCAACGGGACTCCTTTGACATCCTAACGTCAGACACGGCGCATGGCTCCATGCTGAATGACCTGCCCAGACGCCCGCATTCGGGCAGAATTACGGCCGCCCGCCTACCCGTGGCCCCGCCACCTGACCCATGGGTCAAGCGGGGCGTTGCACCGCCCGCGCGATCGTTTATGGCGGGGGAATGATCCTGGTCGTCGACAATTACGACAGCTTCACCTGGAACCTCGTCCATTATCTTCAGGAATTGGGCAGCGAGGTGGAGGTGGTGCGCAACGATGCGATCTCGGCGGGGCAAGCGCTCTCGTCGGGGGCGCAGGCTTTTCTCATTTCCCCCGGCCCCTGCACGCCGACCGAGGCCGGCGTCAGCCTGGACCTGGTCGCCGCCGCCGCCGATGCCGGCCGGCCGCTGCTGGGCGTGTGCCTGGGCCATCAGGCGATCGGCCAGCATTTCGGCGGGCTGGTCCAGCGTGGCGGGCTGATGCACGGCAAAACCTCGCCGGTGCTGCATGACGGGACCGGGCTGTTCCGCGGCCTCCCCTCGCCCTTCACCGCAACGCGCTATCACTCGCTGATCGTCAACGATGTGCCGGACGATCTGGTCGTCAACGCGCGCGCCGAGGACGGGACGGTGATGGGCTTCCGGCACCAGACGCTGCCGATCCACGGCGTGCAGTTCCACCCCGAAAGCATCGCCACCGAATATGGCCATGCGATGCTCGCCAATTTCCTGCGCGAGGCGGGCGTGGCGCATGACCTGCCCGAACGGCTGCGCCCCCCGGTCGGACACGCCGCGTGACGACCATCGCGCTCCTGCCCGATACGATCAGCCCGTTGTCGCGCGAAAGCGCGGCGGCGGCCTTTTCCGACATTCTCGACGGGCGCGCTGATGACGAGGCCATCGCCGCCTTCCTGATCGGCCTGACCGAACGCGGCGAAACCTCGATCGAGATCGCCGAGGCCGCACGCGCCATGCGCCAGCGGCTGATCCCCATCGAAGCGCCCGCCGGCACCATCGACGTCTGCGGCACGGGTGGCGACGGGCATCATACGCTCAACGTCTCGACCGCCGTATCGCTGGTCGTCGCCAGCCTGGGCGTGCCGGTCGCCAAGCATGGCAATCGCGCCGCTTCGTCCAAGGCGGGGGCCGCCGACACGCTGGAGGTGCTGGGCCTCGACATGCAGCGCGCCGGCGAGATGGCACAGGCCAGCCTGACGGATATCGGCATCGCCTTTCTTTTCGCCGCCAACCACCATCCCGCCATGGCGCGGATCACCCCCATTCGGAAACGGATCGCGCGGCGCACCATCTTCAACCTGATGGGGCCGCTCGCCAATCCGGCGCATGTCGGGCGGCAGCTGATCGGTATCGCCCGCCCCGATTATGCGACCGTCTATGCCGAGGCGCTGGAGCAGTTGGGGGCAGAGGCGGCCTTGGTCGTCTCGGGCGAGGAAGGGCTGGACGAACTGTCCGGTGCCGGTCCCAGCATCACCGTATCGGTCGGCCAGGTCGACGCGCCCCGCACGATCACGCCCGAGGATGCCGGGCTGCCCCGTCATCCCATCACCGCCATTCGCGGCGGCGACGCGCGGCACAATGCCGAGGCGCTTCGCCGTCTGCTCGCCGGAGAGCCGGGCGCCTATCGCGACGCGGTTCTCCTCAATGCCGCAGCCGCGCTGCTGGTCGCCGGGCATAGCGCCGATCTGGCCCAGGGGGCCGTGGCCGCCGCCCGCGCGATCGACAGTGGCGGGGCCGCAGCACTTCTCGATCGATGGATTGCCTACCGATGACGATGCTCGACCGCATCCTGGAAACCAAGCGCGCCGATGTCGCCGCGCGCAAGGCGACCATGTCGCACGCCGATCTCGATGCCCGGATCGCGAACGTATCGAAGCCGCGTGGCTTTCGTGCCGCGCTCGAGGCCAAGACCGGCCATGCGCTGATCGCCGAGGTCAAGAAGGCCAGCCCGTCCAAGGGGCTGATCCGCGCCGATTTCGATCCCCCCGCCCATGCTCGCGCCTATGAGGCGGGCGGCGCCGCCTGTCTGTCTGTGCTGACCGACGAGCGCTGGTTCCAGGGGGCCGACGCCTATCTGGAACAGGCCCGCGCCGCCGTGTCGATCCCGGTGCTGCGCAAGGACTTCATGGTCGATCCGTGGCAGGTGCATGAATCGCGGGCGCTGGGCGCCGACGCGATCCTGATCATCGTCGCCGCGCTCGACGATTCGCAGATGCAGGAGATCGAGGCAGCCGCCATCGACTGTGGCATGGACGCGCTGGTCGAGGTGCACGACGCCGCCGAGATGGAGCGCGCCACACGGCTCAAGTCACGGCTGATCGGGGTGAACAACCGTGATCTCAGGGACTTCTCGGTCGATTTTCAGCGTACCTATGATCTGATCGCGCACGCCCCCGCCGGTGCGACCTTCGTCGCCGAAAGCGGGCTGACCAGCCGCGCCGATCTCGATGCGATGGCCGAGCATGGCATTCGCTGCTTCTTGATCGGCGAGGCACTGATGCGGCAGCATGACGTCGAGGCGGCCACCCGCGCGCTGGTCGGATGACGGGCCTTACCCATCTCGACAACGAGGGTTCGGCCCGCATGGTCGATGTCGGGGCCAAGACCGTTACCCAGCGTCAGGCGGTCGCGCGGGGGCGGATCACGATGACCCCTGACGCCGCCGCTGCGATCGCTGCCGGCAGCGTCCAGAAAGGCGATGTGCTGGCCGTCGCGCGGGTGGCGGGGATCATGGCGGCCAAGAAGACCAGCGACCTGATCCCGCTGTGCCACCCGCTGCCGCTGAGCAAGGTCGAGATCGATCTCGCGCTCGACGACACCGGCGTGACCGTCACGGCGACCGCTGCGACCGCCGGGCAGACGGGCGTCGAGATGGAGGCGCTGACCGCCGTGTCGGCCACGCTCCTGACCGTTTACGACATGGCGAAGGCGCTGGATAAGCGCATGACGATAGGCGATATTCGCCTGTTGTCGAAGACGGGCGGTAAATCGGGCGACTGGCACGCCTGAGCCCCGGAACTTCAGGCGCGTCGGGTGCGTCCTTCGCGTCAACAGGAGTGACCGCCATTCTCTTACCCGTCGCCAAAGCCCAGCAGCGCCTGATCGCGCTGACGACCGATCGCCCCGTCACCCATGTCCCGTTGCGCGAGGCCGCCGGTCGCTGGGCCGCCGAGGATGTGCCCGCCCGCCGGACCCAGCCGGCGAGCGACCTGTCGGCGATGGACGGTTATGCGATCCGCTTCGCCGATATGCCCGGCCCCTGGACGGTGATCGGCGAAAGCGCGGCGGGGCGCCCCTTCCAGGGCCATGTCAGCTCGGGGCAGGCGACCCGCATCTTCACCGGCGCCGCGCTTCCCGAGGGCACGGACACGGTGCTGGTGCAGGAAGAGGCCGCGCGCGACGGTGACCGATTGATCCTGGCCGGCGAAGGACCGGCGCATCAAGCGCGTAATGTCCGCCGCAAGGGGCTGGACTTCACCACCAGCGACCGGCTGATCAAGGCTGGCGAGCGGCTGACCCCGGCACGGATCGCGGTGGCGGCAACGGGCGGCCATGCCACCCTGCCCGTTCGCCCGCGCGTTCGCGTCGCCATCGCCGCCACGGGCGACGAACTTGTCGCGCCGGGGGCGGGCGATCTCGCCGCCCTGCCCGAATCCAATGGCGCGATGCTGGCGGCGATGCTGGCCGACTTGCCGGTCGACATCATCGACCTGGGGATACTGCCCGACAATCTCGATCGGCTGCGCGAAGCCTTTGCTGGTGTAGATGCCGATCTGCTGGTTACCACGGGTGGCGCCTCGGTGGGCGATCACGATCTGGTCCAGCCCGCGCTCAAGGCGGCGGGGGGCAGCATTGATTTCTGGCGGATCGCGCTTCGGCCGGGCAAGCCGATGATGGCGGGCCGGCTGGGTCGCGCGGTGGTGCTGGGGTTGCCCGGCAATCCGGTGTCCGCCTTCGTCACCGCCATCCTGTTCGTCAAACCGCTGATCGCGCATCTGGCCGGCGCGGCCGATCCTTTTCCCGCGCCCATCCCCGCCGTACTAGGCGAGGATTTGGCCGCCAATGGGCCGCGCATCGACTATCTGCGCGCCGCGATGATTGACGGGCGCGTCCATGCCGCCGCCATTCAGGACAGCTCGATGCTGCTGACGCTTGCCCGTTCGACGTGCCTCGTCATCCGTCCACCGCATGCGCCGCCAGCCAACGCGGGCGACTCGGCGGAAATCCTGATGCTCGCTTGACGCAAGCCAAAACGTTCCATATAGGTTCCACGTCTGTTCTGGACGGAGGATCGCGATGCTCACCGCAAAGCAGCATGAGCTTGTCTGCTTCATCAATGACCGATTGAAGGAAGCGGGCGTTTCGCCCTCCTTCGAGGAGATGAAGGAGGCGCTGGACCTCAAGTCCAAGTCGGGTGTCCACCGCCTGATCTCCGCGCTGGAGGAACGCAATTTCATCCGCCGCCTGCCCAACCGCGCGCGGGCGCTGGAAGTGCTGCGGATGCCCGACCGTCCCGAAAAGTCCATGGCGCCGGCGCCGGTCGATACGAATGTCCGCGCGCCTGCGGGACGTAGCGTCGCGGAGCCCGCCAATGACGTGGTGGAGATCCCGCTCCATGGCCGGATCGCCGCCGGTGTACCGATCGAGGCGTTCGAGGGCAGTTCGACGCTGGCAGTGCCCGCCGCGCTGCTCGGCTCGGGTGAGCATTATGCCTTGGAGGTGTCGGGCGACTCGATGGTCGAGGCCGGCATCCTGGACGGCGACTATGCGCTGATCCGCCGCACCGACGTGGCCCGCGACGGCCAGATCGTCGTGGCGCTGATCGACGATGCCGAGGCGACGCTGAAATATTTCCGGCGCGAAGGCTCGATGGTCCGGCTCGATCCCGCCAACCGTGCTTATGATCCGCAACGCTATGCCCCGGCGCAGGTTCGGGTGCAGGGCAAGCTGTCCGGTATTTTACGCCGCTACGAGTGAGCGGCGTCGATGGCAGCGTGTCTGGTGCACCGTTGCCATGGAGCCGTAGCCAGACTTGTTCCGGCAGCGCGTAGCGTGGGGTCGGAATGGCCTAGCCGCTAGTTGGTGGATCGTTCGAAGGACTGCTTTCCATCGGACTTCGCGGTCTTTGACGGGAAGTTCGCTGGCCCCATATTCTCCCTACCTCGCATTGCGTTGGAAGCGGTCCGCGACGTTCGTCCGAACCGCTCCGGCAAAGGCCGGGGTCCAGCTGTTCGGCTCGTCCACTAGACCGCGATGACATAGCTTTCAATCAATACGAGCCCCTCCCCTTCAGGGGAGGGGTTGGGGTGGGGCATCGCCGCGAACGGCTCGGCACGTGGAAGCGCCCCACCCCCGGCCCCTCCCCTGAAGAGGAGGGGTGGGTTCGTTTCATGTCATCCTCCTCTAAGCTACCGACGTTTCCCTAACAGATCCCGGCCCCCGCCGGGCTGGCGTGGCGGTTTTGCCATGATTTTCTCCCAGAGGAGATGACGGGCCGAAAGCGAAACCGGAGAATGTCTTCGCTGCGCGACGGGATCGTCGACCGGTCGGTGCCTCAAGCGGTGGATGCCCTCAGGACGGCTTGCACAGGCGGCTTAAATTGCCGAACCTCACCTTGAAGGTCGCCCTTCGGCCGAAGGGCGCCGCCACGGATGTCCGTCACCCGGGCTGTTGACCGTCTCGACGCGCGCCGGATCGAACCACACACTTACCCCACCCGTCTTGCGTAAGGTCGCGGCGTCGAGTTTCAGCCAATAGGGCTGGCAGGCGTCGGGCAGGCGCCGATCGGCGATCATGACGTCGACCGTGCCACACAGCGCAACCAAGCTGCGCCAAGGCACCGTATAGCCGCTGCGGGTCGCGGCGATCCGCCATGATCGCCCACCCATGGTCATACGCGTGAGGCAAACGTCCGCCCCGCACCGGGCCACGGGCTGATCGGATAGCGCCGCCAGATCGGCTTGCAATCCGCTCATCTCCGCGAGCGTGGTCCGCATATAGTCGCCCGCGCGCTCGCGCAGCAGCGCCATCCCCGCATCGGTTCGGATCGCGGCATGACGCCCGTCACCGGTGACGATCATGTCCGGCGCGCGGGCGACGAGCATGCCGCCCACGCCCAGCAGGATGAGCGGCACCCCCAGCCATCGCCCCCGCGTCCGCCACAGGGCCAGCCACAGCCCCCCGGCAATGGCCAATCCGAACGCCCGATCGGACGACACCGGCACCGCCATCGCCGAACCCGGCAATCCCGCGACATGATGCGCCAAGGAGAGCAGCAGGCCCAACGCCCAACCGAGCAACCGCCAGAACGGCCCCGCCAGCCCCAACGGCTCCAGCAAGAGCGCCAGGATCTCGATCGGCATCGCGACGAAGGTCGTCCAGGGGATCGCGACGATATTGACGAAGGCCCCGTACAGCCCCGCCTTGTGGAAATGATGGATGGCGATCGGCATCAGCGCGGCCTCGACGACCAACCCCGTCACCAACAGCCCACCGCCGCTCCGCAGGGCCGACCAGCGCCAGTCGGGATGCGGCCCGAACCAGCGCCGCATTGCGGGATGCTCGTGCAGGGCGATGATCGCGGTGATCGCGGCGAAGGACAGCTGGAAGCTCGCGCCCATCAGCGCCTCTGGTCGGAACAGGAGGACAAGCACGGCGCCCGCCGCGACCAGTCGCAAGGTCACCGCCTGTCGCCCCATGGCCAGCGCCACCAACACCAGCATCGCGGCGACGCAGGAGCGGATGGTGGGCACCTCCGCCCCGGTCAACACGGTATAACCCAGCGCCGCCAGCGCCCCGGCCAGCGCACCGACAAGCGGCAATCGCGCCCGCAGCGCCAGCCACGGCCACAGCGCCAGCAGCCGAATGGTCATCGTCATCACGATGCCGACCACCGCCGTGATGTGCAGTCCGCTGACCGATAGCAGGTGGGCGAGCCCGGCGCGGCGCATCGCCTCCGCATCCGCCTGCCCGATCGCGCCGACATCGCCGGTGGCGAGCGCGGCGGCGATCCCGCCTGCGCCACCGCCCACCCGCTCGCTGATCCGGCGCGACAGACGCTGGCGCAGGCCGTCGCTCCGGTCCGCCGCGCGCAGTACCGTGACGGGTGCGAAGCCCCGCCCGGTCGCGCCGATCCCCTGGAACCAGGCGGCGCGCGCGAAGTCATAGCCACCGGGCGCGATCGGGCCCGCCGGCGGCATCAACCGCGCGCGCAAACGGATGAGGGCCCCCGGACCCAACCCGCCGGGAACGTCGGTATCCGCCAGCGATATCCGAATACGCGGCGGCAGCACGACCGCCCGCCCCCGTCCGTCGCGCGCCGCCAGCGGGCGAAGCCTCACCCGCACCATCCGCCGCGCGGCCAGCCGATCCACCCCTTCGACCCGCCCGGCCACGTCCGCCACCACCGGCCGCACCAGAACGGGCAACGCGACCGATTCGGCGCGCAGCCAGGCCAGCGACAGCCCGGCCATCAGCAGCAACGCCAGTCCCCCGACCATCCGGGCCAAGCGGCCGCCGTCCGTCACAGTCGCGGCGGTCACCGCCATCGCGGCCGACAGACACAGGAACGCCGTCCAGGCGCGCGCATCGGGCAGCATGAACCATGCGGCGATGCCAAGCCCCAGTCCGACCGGGGTCCAGAGCGGTATCTGCGTTCGCTCCGCCTCGGCCCATCGCTCCGCGCGGTCGCGCCCGGTCCGCCAGTACAGGGACATGCCGCCCGACCATGGCATTTGGCGGCGCGGGCGCTTGATGCTAGGGGCTGCGGCGGCTGAATGGGCCATCGGATTTCATGATTGGGAGTATGCTCGGTTGAGCGCAACAGATGATATCGCCGCCAAAGGGGTCGTGACCCGTTTCGCGCCCTCGCCGACCGGCTTCCTCCATATCGGCGGCGCGCGCACCGCGCTGTTCAACTGGCTGTTCGCCCGTCACCATGGCGGCAAGTTCCTGCTGCGTATCGAGGATACCGACCGGGTCCGCTCGACCCAACCGGCGATCGACGCGATCCTGGACGGCATGCGCTGGTTGGGCCTCGACTGGGACGGCGAGGCGGTGTTCCAGTTCGCGCGCGCCGATCGCCATGCCGAGGTCGCGCACGAGATGATGGCGCGCGGCCACGCCTATCGCTGCTATATGACGCAGGACGAGATCACCGCCCAGCGCGAGGCTGCGCAGGCCGCCAAGCAGCCCTTGCGCATCCGCTCGCCGTGGCGCGACGCCGATCCCGCGACCGCACCCGAAGGCCAGCCCTTCGTCGTCCGCCTGCGCGCGCCGCGCGAGGGGTCGGTAACGATCGACGACCAGGTGCAGGGCAGCGTCACCGTCCAGAATGCCGAGCTCGACGACCTCATCCTGCTGCGGTCGGACGGCACGCCGACCTATATGCTGGCGGTGGTGGTCGACGATCACGACATGGCCGTCACCCATGTCATTCGCGGCGACGATCACCTCAACAACGCCTTCCGCCAGTTGCCGATCTACAAGGCGATGGACTGGCCCGAGCCGATCTATGCGCATATCCCGCTGATCCACGGGTCGGACGGGGCCAAGCTGTCCAAGCGCCACGGCGCGGTCGGGATCGAGGCCTATCGCGACGAGATGGGCATCCTGCCCGAAGCGCTCGACAATTACCTGCTCCGCCTCGGCTGGGGCCACGGCGATGCCGAGATCATCGCGCGCGAGGATGCGGTGAAGTGGTTCGACCTCGCCGCCGTGGGTAAGGCGCCGTCGCGCTTCGACATCAAGAAGCTGGAAAATCTCAACGGCCATTATATCCGCGAGGCCGATGACGCCCGCCTGGCGGAGCTGACCGCCAAGCGCATGGGCGTCGAGAATGTCGCGCTGCTGACCGCTGCGATGCCGTCGCTGAAGCCCCGCGCCGCCAATCTCAACGAACTGGCCGATGGCGCCAAGTTCCTTTTCGTGACCCGCCCGCTGACCATGGACGACGCCGCGAGCGGGCTTCTCGATGAAAAGGCACGCAACATTCTCTTTGCCGTGCACGGCGCGCTTGACGCGGTGCACAACTGGGATACGGAGCTTTTGGAAGACGCGGTACGCAAGGTGGCCGAAGCCGAGGGCGTCAAGCTCGGCCAGGTCGCCCAGCCGCTCCGCGCTGCCTTGACCGGACGCAAGACGTCTCCGGGGATCTTCGATGTGCTCAACGTGTTGGGCCGTGACGAGAGCCTGGGTCGGATCGCGGACCAGATGACCGCAGATAGGAAGGATATTTGAGCATGAACGACACCGCGAAATTCAACATCGCAGGCAAAGAGTTCGACTATCCGGTCATGTCCGGTTCGATCGGCCCGGACGTGGTCGACATCCGCAAGCTCTATGCGCAGACCGGCGCGTTCACCTATGATCCCGGCTTCACCTCGACCGCGTCGTGCCGGTCGGAACTGACCTATATCGACGGCGACCAGGGCGTCCTGCTCCATCGCGGCTATCCGATCGGCGAACTGGCCGAGAACAGCAGCTTCATGGAAGTCGCCTATCTCCTGCTCAACGGCGAACTGCCGAACCAGGACGAGCTGTCGGGCTTCACCAACACCATCACGCGCCACACCATGGTGCATGAGCAGCTGGCGGCGTTCTTCCGTGGCTTCCGCCGCGATGCGCACCCGATGGCGATCATGTGCGGCGTCGTCGGCGCGCTGTCGGCCTTCTATCACGATTCGACCGACATCCATGATCCGGTGCAGCGCACGATCGCCTCGCACCGCCTGATCGCCAAGATCCCGACGATCGCGGCGATGGCGTACAAGTACTCGGTGGGCCAGCCCTTCCTGTACCCGGACAACTCGCTGTCCTACACCGGCAACTTCCTGCGCATGACCTTCGGCGTTCCGGCCGAGCCGTATGAGGTGAACCCGGCCGTCGAAAAGGCGATGGACCGCATCTTCATCCTGCACGCCGATCACGAGCAGAACGCCTCGACCTCGACCGTGCGTCTGGCGGGTTCGTCGGGCGCCAATCCGTTCGCGTGCATCGCGGCGGGCATCGCCTGCCTTTGGGGCCCGGCGCATGGCGGCGCGAACGAGGCCGCGCTCAACATGCTGCGTGAGATCGGCACCCCCGATCGCATCCCCGAATTCATCGCGCGCGCCAAGGACAAGAACGACCCGTTCCGCCTGATGGGCTTTGGCCACCGCGTCTACAAGAACTACGATCCGCGCGCGACCGTGATGCAGAAGACCGTGCGCGAAGTGTTCGACGCGCTGAAGGTCAACGATCCGCTGTTCGAGACCGCGCTGCGCCTCGAGGAGATCGCGCTGAGCGACGATTACTTCGTCGAGAAGAAGCTGTTCCCGAACGTCGACTTCTATTCGGGCGTCATCCTGTCGGCGATCGGCTTCCCGACCGAGATGTTCACCGTGCTCTTCGCGCTCGCCCGCACCGTCGGCTGGGTCGCGCAGTGGAACGAGATGATCACCGATCCCGACCAGAAGATCGGCCGCCCGCGTCAGCTCTACACCGGCCCGACGCAGCGTTCCTACGTCCCGGTTTCGCAGCGCTAAGTGATGAACCGGGCCCGGCCGATCCTGATCGCCATCGGCGTCATGCTGGCGCTGACCGGCGCGTTATGGATCGGCCAGGGCCTGGGCTACATCCGCTGGCCGCAGGAAAGCTTCATGCTCGGGCGCGGCGAATTGGCCGATCGCGGCGCTTTCACGGCGATCGTCGGACTGGCGCTGATCCTGGTCGCACGGCGGCTGCCCCGGCGGCGCTGACGCTTTCGTCAGAACGAACCCATGAAAGGGGCTCCCTCGGGGGCCCCTTTTTTATCGGGCGCGAAGGCGGAAGGTAAAGGTGGCGCCCGCGCCGGGCACGCTCTCGACGCTCAGGTCGCCGCCCATCGCCCGCGCCAATCGCCGCGCGATATAGAGGCCCAGGCCGTTGCCGCCCGGCTCGGTCGGATCGACGCGTTCGAACTTCTCGAAGATGCGCGCCTGATCCTCTGGCGCGATGCCTTTGCCTTGGTCGACCACGCGGACCAGCGCCCAATCGCCCTCTCGCTCGGCCGTCACCATCACCTCACCCCCGCGCGGCGAATAGCGCAGCGCATTTCCGATGAGGTTGATGAGGATTTGCAGGCTGCGTCCGAAATCGCCGGTCGCGTCCAGCATGTCGGTCGCGCCGGGCCGGCGCACCGTCACCCCGGCGGCCTCGGCGCGAACGCCCAGCAGGCCGGCGGCTCGACGCGCGACATCGGCCAAGTCGATCGGCATAGACGCGAGCCGGAAATCGGGCTGCTCGATCGCCTGAAGCTCGACCAGATTGTCGACCAGCCCCATCAGGTGCCGCCCGGCATGGGCGATGTCGCTGGCATAATCGGCATAGGTCGCGGCGACCGGCCCATCGCCCTGCGCCGCGATGCTGTCGGCATTGGCGACGATCCGCGCGAGCGGCGTACGCAGCGCACGGTCGAGGCCGTTGGTGAAGCTCTCGGTCAGCGACGGGGCGCCCGGCGACACGGCCTCGATCTCGTCGCCCACCTCGTCGATCAGATAGGCAGCCCCGATCAGCCCGGCGATGCCGCCCATGGCATCGTGGCGGATCGCCGCGGACAGACGGACCGGTGCATCGGTCGGGCGGAGCCGCGCGCCCTGCCCGTCGAGCGGGGCCGGATCGGCCAGCAGCCGCCCCCCCGCCGCCGTGTCGAAGGCGAACAGCGCATGAAGCGGCTGACCCAGCATCGCCTGCGCATCGAAACCGTGCCCCGCCCCCGACGACAGCGCGATCAGGCGCAGCGCAGCGTCGGTTTCCCACCAGACATCGGCACCGGCGGCCGCATAATCGGGCGGCGTCGCACGAGGCTTCCACGCCTCGCGGTCGCGCCAGCCACTGACGCTCAGGCGGATCTGCCCCGTTTCGGGGCGAGCCTGCACCCACAGGTCGAGATCGCCTTCGTCGTCCGCCACGAGGACACGGCGCGACACCGCGATGCCAAGGCGGCGGGCCAGCTGCGCGATCGTCGCGATCGGCGCCACCGCCAACCGGTCATGCGCCCCGCCCCCGGCACGGATATGTAGCAGCTCGATCGGGGGATCGGCCGACAGGATATGATTCTCTCCGTCGAGGATGGCGCGTGCCACCATCGATTCGCCGGGGCTGTTCATCGACGTCATCGCCGCGCCGTCCCGTCGAACCGGTCGATCGCCGCGCGAAATGGGGCGGGCAGCTTCAGTATCGCGAGAGCCTCGGCCGCGTCGCGCGCGGCGATCGACATCACGTCATCCAGGCCATCGGCAAAAGCCTCGATATCGCGCCGCCGGTCCGCCTCGCTCAGGGACCAGCCGATCCGTGCGATCGTAACACGATCCAGGTCCAGCGCGCGCAGCGCCAGCCAGAGCCGATCGCCCTCGGGCTCCAGCACGATCTCGCGCATGTCGCGATCCCCAAATCCCAGCGCATGGGAGAGAAAGGCGACGAACAGGCCAAGCTGCCGATCCGACAGGCTTTCGAGCAGAAGGTCGGGCAATTCGGCGGGCCGCGCGTCGATCGCCATCGCCAGCCGCAGCGCTGCGGCCCCGAAAGGCTCGCTCTCGTCGCGCGCGGCCAGCACGCGCTCGGCCGCCTGCGCCAGCGCCCGATCCGCCGCCGGGTGGTCCCTGTCGCGCATCGCGGCGGCGACCGCCCAGACCAGCGCATGGTGCGTCTGTGCCGTCAGGGTCGACGGGCGCTCGCCGCCGTGATCGGCCGCAGCCAGCACCGCGCGCGCCGCGACCGCGACGATCCGGTCGGGCGCTTCGCTCAACCGGACGAGCAGGCTGGGCGCGTCGCCGCCATGCTCGCTGGGCAGCGCGGCGGCGATCAAGCGCTGGTGCGCCTGGGCGACGATCTCCGCCACCCACGGTGCATCGTGCAGCATGCCGGCATCGCGCAGCCGTTCGACGATGTCGCCCGCCGAGGCGGACCAGAAATTCGCCGCATCGTGCCCCGCGTCCACCGCCAGCCGGGTGGCCTGGTGCTTCAGATCGTGAAAGATCGCCTCGACCAGCTGGCGGAGATGCGCGGCCACGGTCAGGCGGATCCGGTCGGTCAGCCGCTCGGTATCGTCCAGCGAGAGGTCGAGCGCGGCGGCCTGTCGTTGCCGGGCGGCACGGCGACGGGCTTGCGCGACACGCGCGATCCATCGCGCGGCCTGCCTGTCAGCCTGATCTGGGTCCGCTTCGACCGCCATTCGGCACCGCTAACCCCTATGATGTTAATGCGACACTAAACTTGCGCGCGTAATGTCTCGATTGCGGACGCCAGGGTGGCGATGGCGTAAATACCCGCCAGCGCCAGCCCCCATAGCCCGATGCCCAGCAGCGCGGCGGGCAGGATCACGAGCAGATAGGCCGGCGGGCTGGCCCACCAGCGCCGGCGAAAGCGATAGAGGCCCGCACGCTCGGCCAATATGCCGAGGATAACGAGCATCAACGCCAGCATCGGCCCCAGCTCGTCGCCCGCCACACGGTAATATTGCCAGCCCAGAGCGCCGATCGCCAGCGCGGCCACCACCGCGATCGCCGCCGCTTGCGCGCGCGCCGCCTGCTGCTCGTCGCGCAGACCCGCCAGCGTCTCGCCGAGACCCAGCCCCAGCGTCCCGGCGATCGTCACGAACAGGCCCAGAGCGCGCAGTCCGACGAGGATCAGCACCATGCCCAGCGCGGCGAGCCCGACGCCGACCCCGCCCGCGACATGCGCCGGCACCGCCCGCTCGACCAGTCGGGGCAGCGCGAAGCGCGCAACGGGCGCCAGGACATAGCGGTCGAACCAGCTGCGCCGACCCGACACCAGTCGCGCCACGACGGCCCGGCCGCGCGCATCCAGCGTCTCGGCGCGGTGTACGATGCCATGTCCGGCCTTTTCGGCTTCGGCGGGCAACAGGATATGGGTCGCGTGTGCCTGCGCGGCGAGGCGCAGCAGCGTGGATTGCAGATCGTAATCGCGGGGCAGCGCCGCCACCTCGGCCACCCGGCGCGGATCGACGCGCGCGACGCCGGCCCAGGCCATCTGTCCGCCGACGCGCTCCAGCCCCGCTTCCGCTCCCGCCTCGGGCACGACCATCAGCGCGTCATGACCGGTATCGCGCAGGACCAGCGCGATCGTCTCCTCGGTGGTGATGAGGCCATCGGCCAGTACGACCAGCCGCGACAACGGGTGCAGCTTCTCGGCCGCCTCGACCGCGCTGCGCACCGTATCGACCACCACGCCGCGCTGCGCGATGCGGGCGATCGCGCCGAGCAATTCGGGGGTCAGGCGGGCAACGACGATGATCACCTGCGCCGCGCCCGCCGCGATCAGCAGGCGCGCCTGATATTCGATCAGGGTCACGCCTGCGAATGGCAGGGTGGCCGTCAACCGCCCGGGGCGGTCATCGGCATCGTCGATCGCGAATAATAGCCCGGACAACATCGGTCGCTGTTAGGCGGTCGGCGGCATCCATGCCAGCCCCGACCGTCCATCCTTTCATATTGGCACCAGCCTCTTAGAGCCGCGCGACGACCTCACCGATCCGGTCGAGCAGGGCGGCGTCCGCCGCCTCCCTGTCCGCCGCCTGGCTGGCCAGCGTCATCAGCGGCAGGGCGTTGACGCTCGCCGCCAGCCCCTTCAGCCGCAACGCGGCCTCCCGCCATTCGGGGCCCTCATGGGCCAGGTGCATCGCTTCCAGCGCGCGCGTCGCGCTGTCGACAAAGGCGATGCGCAGGTCCTGGATCACGGCCGGTTCGTCACCCGCAACCGCCGCCAGGGCAGAGTCGATCGTTCCGCGTTCATAGGTCATCACCGCCCCTTAAACCGGAAGCTCCTGCACGGAATAGCGCAATTCGCTTTCTGCCGCCGGCAAACGTGATAAACCGACCCATTGTGACACGGGGGCTTGGATGATCGTGGATTTGCGCGCGGAGCGTCAGGACAGATCGGACCTGCTGGACGGCGATGCGATCCAGACGGCGGCGACATCCCCGTTCGACACGCCCGCTGCGACGGAGCCCCCCGCCCCCGGCCAGCCGGCGCACGTCTGGCTGGAGGATCGCCTCGACATTCCCGCCGAGCCGCCGGCACCACGCTGGCCGCTGTTCGTCGCGGTCGCGGCCGCCACGCTCTGGCCGCTCGCGATCCTGCTTTGGGGCCTGGTCGGATCGGCGGCCGTGACCCCTACGAGCTTGGCACCGGTGGTGACACTGGCGCTGGCCGGACCGATGCTGGTGGCGATCCTCTGGCTGATCCTGCAACGCGGCAGCCGCGCCGAGCAGCGCCGCTTCGCGCTGACCGCGCGCGACATGCGCGACGAGGCGTTGGCGCTGGAGGCCGCAGTCACCGCCATCGGCCAGCGGCTGGAGGCCAATCGCCGGGAGCTGTCGGCGCAGGCGGTCGCGCTCGCCGAAATGGCGCAGGCCGCCGAGACGCGCTTCAACGCGATCGCACGCGACCTGTCCGACGATATCCAGATGGTCGAGGCGCATGGCCGCACGCTGGCCGATGTCGCGGGCACCAGCCAGACCAGCCTCGCCCAGCTGCTCGACGCGCTGCCCCATGCCGTGGACGAAGTGGGTGAGGCGAGCGACCGCATGGCCGAGACCGCACGTTCGGCGCAGAGCCATGCCGCCGCGTTGGATGCGCAGCTGGTCGCGCTGGGCCGGCGTGGGCAGGATGCGGACACCATCGCCAGCGGCGCGGCGCAGCGGCTGGCGACACACCTCGAACAGATGGAGGCGACCAGCCGCTCCGCGAGCGCGCATCTGGAGACCCTGACCGCCAGTGTCACGACCACCATCGACGCGCTGCTCGATCGGACGGCGCAAGCGCTCGACCAGTCGCGTCAGGGCATCGCCGAACAGGGCGAGGCGCTGATTGCCATGGTCGGCGAGAACCGGCACGCGCTCGACAGTGCCGCCCGCGACAGTGCCGATGCGCTGGCCGAGCGGCTGACCCAGGTGGACGGCGCGGTGACCCGCCTGACCGCCGAACTGGAGGCGCAGCGGATCGCGGGCGAGGCGATCGTCGATACGCTCGACACCCAGCTCGACCGGGTCGAGACGCGGATCGCCACGCTGCATGTCCAGGGCACCGAGAAGTCGCAGATGCTCGCCGCCTCGATCAGCGCGCTGGGCGGGTCGGCCGACGCGATGACCGGTGCGCTGGAGGCTGGCGAAAGCATGGCCAATCGCGTGATCGGCACGACCGAGACGCTGCTGATCGCCCTGGACGCGGCCGCGCGCGAGATCGACGAGACGTTGCCCGAAGCGCTGGCTCGGCTCGACCAGCGGATCGTCGGCAGCCATGAGGTCGTCGTTCGGACCAAGCCCGAATTGCTCGCCCTGGTGACGGCCGCCGAAAGCACCCACGAAGCGATCGAGGCGATCGCCGAGGTCATCGCCGAACAGCGGCAGACGCTGGAAACCCTGTCGGGCACGCTGATCGAAACGCTGTCGACCGGCCGTGCCAAAGCGGATGCGCTGGGCATGATGGTCGAGGAGACGATCGACCGTACGAACCAGTTCGCCGACGAGGCCGCGCCCAAGCTGGTCGACGCGCTGCTCCGCGTCCGCGAAACCGCCGTGACGGCCGCCGACAGCGCGCGCGAAACGCTGGCCAACGTCGTCCCCGAAGCCGCCAGCGTGCTGGAGCAGGCCAGCGCCGAGGCGATGCGCCGCGCCACCGGCAACACGGTCGAGCGGCAAGTGCACGCCATCGTCGATGCGACCCAGAGCGCCGTCGAGGCCGCGACCCGCGCGACCGAAAGGCTGGCGCGCCAGGCCGATCTGATCGCCGAGAAGACGGCGGTGGTCGAGACGCGGATCGAGGAGGCCCGTACCGAACGCGAGGACGCCGACCGCGATAATTTCGCGCGGCGTGCCTCGCTCTTGGTGGAATCGCTCAACTCCGCCTCGATCGACATCGCCAAAATCTATGCGCCCGAGGTCACCGACAGCGCATGGGCGGCTTATCTGAAGGGCGATCGCGGCGTCTTCACCCGGCGCGCGGTGCGTATCCTCGACTCGCATCAGGCGCGCGACATCGCCGATCTCTATGATCAGGACACCAAGTTCCGCGAGCATGTGAACCGCTATATCCATGATTTCGAGGCGATGCTGCGCGGCGTGCTGGCCCAGCGCGACGGATCGCCGCTGGGCGTGACCTTGCTGTCGTCGGATATGGGCAAGCTCTATGTCGCGCTCGCCCAGGCGATCGAGCGGCTTCGCTGAGATCGCAAGATATGTCGTGACAGCCGCCGAGACGTGAAGCCCGGCCTATTCCTGATCCGCGTCCCGTTCGTGCAGTCGATAGCGGTCATGCTCGATATCCCGCCGCGCGCGCCATTCTCGCAACAGGGCGGACCGGCGGCGGGGATAGCGATCGGGTAGCGGGCGTACGGTCACGATACGGTCGATGCGGAAGGTCCGGTAATCGCGGCGCAATTCGCACCAAGCGAGCAGCACATCCGCGCGATTGTACAGACCGGTCGCGAAGGGCCAGATGATGCGCCGCGACGGATCGCCATCGATGTCACGATAGACGAGATTTATCCGCCGCTCCCCCTGAATGGCGGCATCCAGTTCCAGAGGCTCACCCTCTTGATGATCCTCGTCGTCCAGATCGATGCATGACAGGGTCGACCGCATCGCGATGGCCTGTCCCGGCGTCATCACGGCCATGATCCGCGCGGCGGCATTCCGCGCCGCCCTTGCCGTGTCCGGGTCGGCATGCTCGGCGACCTCGGCCGCGCCCAGGAGTAGCGCCTCGACTTCCTCGACCGGGAAATGCATCGGCGCCAGCACTATGCCGGGGGTCAGGTGATAGCCGCGTTCTGCCTCACCCTCGATCTCGACCCCCAGCGCCCGGAGCGTCGCGATGTCACGGTCAAGCGTGCGCGGTGACATGCCAAGCTGCCCGGCCAGTTGCCGGCCGGGCACGACACCGACCTGGCGATCGAGCAGGTGGAGAATATCCAACAGGCGGGATGCGCGCGCCATGTCAGACGCCCCGGCTCACCCCGCTCCAATCGAGCATGCCGGCGGTGATCCAGCCATTGACGTAGTTGAGATAGAAGATCGCGAACATCACCGTCGCGGTGATCGTCGTGCGCAGCAGGAAGCGCCCGATCAGAAAGACATGCGGCGCGCTCTCGGCGGTGCCGGGGACATGCTCGCCCCCCGCCTCGTGCGTGGTCCTGACCCCGAAGGGCAGGACCAGGAACACGGCGAGGAACCAGAACAGGACGTAGATCGCGAGGGCCGACGTCCAGTGCATGGCCTTATCCCTCGATCAGCAGGACGTCGACGATCGGCTTCTTGCCGGTCCAGCGGGTCGCGACCTTGCGCACCGACAGGCGGATATCCTCGCGCAGCTTGTCGGTCGCACGACGCGGGCCGTCAACCGCCTTGGCCGCGGCCGCCACCGCCTCGGCGATGAAGGCATCGCGCTCGTCCTCAACCGGCACGCCCTGCACGCGGACCTGCGGGCTGCCGACCAGCCGCCCCTTGGCGACCGCGACGCCGACCGAGATCTGGCCGTTGATCGCCAGCTTGCGCCGCTCGTTCATCGTCGAGCCGTCCGAGGGCAGAATCACGTCGCCGTCGAGCACCAGCCGTCCGACCGGCACATTGCCGATCTTGGTCGCGTTACCGGGCAGCAGGCGGACCATGTCGCCGTCCGACTGAACGAGGGTCTGCGGCACGCCCTGCGTCGTGGCGAAGCGGGCATGTTCCATCATGTGGCGCATCTCGCCATGGACGGGCATCAGCGTGCGCGGACGCAGCCACTTGTACATCTGCGCCAGCTCGGGCTGGCCGGGGTGGCCCGAGACATGGACATGCGCCTGACGTTCGGTGACCATGCGGACGCCCTTGCCCGCCAGGATGTTCTGGATACGGCCGACCGCCGTCTCGTTGCCGGGAATCTGGCGCGCCGAGAAGATCACAGTGTCGCCGGTGTCGAGCCGGATCGTATGGCTACCCTCGGCGATGCGCGACAGCGCCGCGCGCGGCTCGCCCTGTCCGCCGGTCGCGACGATCAGCACGCGGTCCTTGGGCAGGCGCATCGCCGTCTCGGGATCGACCGTTTCCGGGAAGCCCTTGAAGTAACCACAAGCCTTGCCGACCTTCAGGATCCGGTCGAGCGAACGGCCGGTGACGCACAGCTTGCGCCCCGTCTCCTTGGCGACCTCGCCCAGCGTCACCAGACGCGCGGCGTTGGAGGCAAAGGTGGTGACGACGACGCGCCCCTTGGCCTTGGCGACCGTCTCGGCAATGCCCGGACGCACGCTGGCTTCCGAGCCCGAGGCTTCGGTGTTGAAGGCGTTGGTGGAGTCGCACACCAGCACGTCGACGCCCATGTCGCCGATCGACGACAGCTGTGCCGGGCTGGCGGGCTTACCGATGACGGGGGTCTGGTCGAGCTTCCAGTCGCCGGTATGGAAGACGCGGCCGACAGCGGTCTCGATCAGCAGCGCGTTGGCTTCGGGGATCGAGTGCGACAGCGGGACGAAGGTGAAGTCGAACGGGCCGACCTCGAACGTCTTGCCCGTCTCCATGACGCGCAGCTTGACGCGATTGGCGCTGCCCTCTTCCTCCAGCTTGCCGCGGACGAGCCCGGCGGTGAAGGCGGTGGCATAGATCGGCACGCCCAGATCTTCGGCCAGATAGGGCAGCGCGCCGATATGATCCTCGTGGCCATGGGTCAGCACGATGCCGACCAGATCGTCCAGCCGGTCCTCGATGAAGCTGAGGTCGGGCAGGATCACGTCGATGCCCGGATAGGCCGGGTCGGCGAAGGTGATGCCGCAATCGACCATCACCCATTTACCTTCGGTGCCGTACAGGTTCACGTTCATGCCGATTTCGCCCGATCCACCGAGCGCGCAGAACAGCAATTCTTTCTTCGGAGTCATTCACTTCCTGACAATAGAAGCCCCACCCCGCTGAAAGCGGAGTCCATGGGGCATAGGGATTGCGCCGGTCAGGGCGCGGTCATCTCATGCGTGGTCCGAACGCCCTGCGGATATTCGCGGGCTGTCCGAACCAAATTCTGTTTAGCCAATATGGGCGCGTTCCCACAGGATCGCCAGCCCCTGAATGGTCAGATCGGGTTCGATATGATCGAATACGTCGGTGTGCGGCGACAGAAGCGCGGCAAGACCACCGGTCGCCAGCACCTTGACCGGCCGACCGACCTGCGCCTTCAGCCGCGCGACCAGTCCCTCAATCATCGCGATATAGCCCCAGAAGATACCGATATGCATCTGGCCGACCGTATTGCGGCCGATGACGCTGCGGCTTTCGGGCGCTTCGATGGCAATGCGCGGCAGCTTGGCGGCGGCGGTCACCAGCGCATCGAGCGACAGGTTGATGCCGGGCGCGATGATCCCGCCCTTGTACGCGCCCTGATAGTCGCTGATGTCGAAGGTGGTCGCGGTGCCGAAATCGATGGTGATCAGGTCGCCGGGATGAAGCGCATGCGCCGCAATCGTGTTGACGGCGCGGTCCGCGCCCAGCGAAGCGGGTTCGTCGACGTCGATCGCGATCCCCCACTCCACCGGCGCGCGGCCGGCGATCAGGGGATCGACCTTGAAATATTTCTGCGCCAGCACCTGAAGATTATGCAGCGCGCGCGGCACGACCGTGGCGATGATGACGCCGGTCACATCCTCGCGCGCATAGCCTTCCAGCGCCAGCAACTGGCTGAGCCATACCGCATATTCGTCGCCCGTCCGGCGCGGATCGGTCGCGATGCGCCAGCGGCCCTTGATCGTCCGCCCCTCGAGCAGCGCGAAGACCACGTTCGTGTTCCCGGCATCGATGGCAAGCAGCATGAAAGTCCCTCAGACCAGGAAGATATCGCCGGCATGGATGACATGGGCCGAGCCATCCGCCAAGCCAAGCCGCAACGCGCCGTCGCTCGCCAGCCCATCGAACGCGCCCGTCAGGGCCTGCCCATCGGGCAAATGTGCGGTCAGCGGCGTTCCGCGCGGATGCGCCCGCGCCTCCCAGCGCCGGACGATCGCCCCCAATCCCTGCTCACGCCAGACAGCGAGCCAGCGGGTCATGGCTTCGGCGAGCAGCGCCTGCATCGTCGCGGGCGCGACATCGACGCCATGATCGACCAGCGCGGTCGTGGCGCGGTCGGGTAGCTGCGGGGCCGACGCCAGATTGATCCCCATGCCGATGATGACCGCATCGCCGGTGCGCTCCAACAAGATACCCGACAGCTTGGCCCCGTCGATCAGCAGATCGTTGGGCCATTTGAGCATCGGCCGTACCGGACTGCCCGACAGGCACGCCGCCACCGCACCCTCGATGGCGACGGCCGCGACCAGTGCGAGCGTCGCCGCCAGCGGGTCGCCGGGCCGCAGTCGGACGAGCGTCGACCCGTAGAAATTGCCCGAGGGCGAAGACCATTCCCGCCCCTGGCGTCCGCGCCCCGCCGTCTGGCGGTCGGCGCGGAGCCAAAGGCCGTCTTCACCGCCTGCTTCCACAAGCTGGCGAAGATCGGCATTGGTCGATCCCGTCTCCGGGACGTGCAGCAATCGGCTCAGAACAGCGCCCGCGCCGCCGCCAGCGACCATGCGCCCAGCACCGGGATCAGCAGATAGCCGACCGGCGACACGAACAGCGCCGACAGCGCGATCAGGCCGTTCTCGACGGGCTGCGCCTCGCTATTGTCCCAGGCACCTGCCGGCTCATCGAAGAACATCGTCTTGATGATACGCAGATAATAATAGGCACCGATCACCGAAGCGACGACACCGATGACCGCCAGCGGGAACAGGCCCGCCGCGACCGCCGCATTGAACACCGCGAACTTGGCGTAGAAGCCCAGCAGCGGCGGAATGCCCGCGACCGAGAACATGAAGAACGCCATCGCCCAGGCGAGTGCCGGCCGCGTCCGCGACAAGCCCGACAGGCTGGCGATCGACTCCAGCGGATTGCCCTGCTCGTCACGCATACGGATGACGATCAGGAACGCACCCAGCGTCATGATGACGTAGATGGTGAGGTACGTCAGCACCGCCGCGACGCCCTGCGCCGTACCCGCCGCCAGACCGATCAGCGCGAAGCCGACATTGTTGATCGACGAATAAGCGAGCAGACGCTTGATATTGGTCTGCCCGATCGCCGCGACCGCACCGAGGATGATCGACGCGAGCGCCGCGAAGGTCACGATCTGCTGCCACTGCTGCACCGCCGAGCCCATCGCCTCGACGGCGACGCGGATGGCCAGCGCCATCGCCGCGACCTTGGGGGCCGAGGCGAAGAAGGCGGTCACCGGGGTCGGCGCACCCTCATAGACGTCCGGGGTCCACATGTGGAACGGCACCGCCGACATCTTGAACGCCAGGCCAGCGAATACGAACACCAGACCGAACATCAGGCCCAGCGAGCGCGTGCCGGTGGCGGCGTCGCGACCATAGGCACCCGCGATCTGGGCAAAGTCGGTCGAGCCCGAGAAGCCGTAGACCAGCGAGATACCATAGAGCAGGATGCCCGAGGCCAGCGCGCCGAGCACGAAATACTTCAGACCCGCTTCGGCCGAACGACCGTCGCGACGCATGAAGCTCGCCAGCACATAGGCCGACAGGCTCTGCAGTTCGAGACCGACATAGAGCGTCAGGAGGTCGCCCGCCGAGACCATCATGCCCATGCCCACCGCCGAAAGCAGCATCAGAATGGGATATTCGGGGCGCAGATCCTCGCCCGGCGAGCGCGCGAAGAAGCGCGGCGCCATGATGATCGCCACCGCGGTCGCCAGATAGATCAGCACCTTGGCGAAACCTGCAAAGGCGTCGGCGCGGTACAGGCCGCCAAAGGCCAGACCGCCGGTCGTCGACGGCCCGGCGAGCGCGACCATCGCGCCGGCCAGCACGAACACCGCCGCGATCGAGATGCCGCGCGTGGCGTTCGTCCCGCCCCAGGCGGCGACGAGCATCAGCGCGATCGCGCCCAGGCTCAGCACCAGCTCGGGCAGGACCATCAAAAGGTTCAACGAATAGCTCATCAGTGCGCCTCCCCGTGCGCAGCTTGGTGCTCAGGGGCATGAGTAGTGGCCAGCGCTGGGTTACCGGCGGTCGGACGGCTGTCCGAACCCGGATTCGCCCGGTCGATCCGCTGGAGCAGGACCTGAACGTCCTTGCGCATCGGCGCCAGGAAGCTTTCCGGGTATACACCCATCCACAGCGTCACCGCCGCAATCGGGGCGAGCAGCCACAGCTCACGGCTGGACAGGTCGGGCATCGCCGCCACCTCGTCCGACTTGATCTCGCCATAGGCGACGCGCCGGTAAAGATAGAGCATGTATGCCGCGCCCAGGATGATGCCGGTGGTGCACAGCAGCGCGGTCCAGGTCGACACCTGATAGGTGCCCATCAGCGACAGGAACTCCGCGACGAAGCCGCTGGTGCCCGGCAGACCGATCGACGCCATGGTGAAGAACAGGAACAGCACGGCATATTTGGGCATGTTGATCGACAGCCCGCCGTACCGCGCGATCTCGCGGGTGTGCAGCCGGTCATAGATGACGCCGACGCACAGGAACAGCGCGCCCGACACCAGACCATGGCTGAGCATCATGATCATCGCGCCTTCGATGCCCTGCTGGTTGAAGGCATAGAGGCCAATGGTCACGATCGCCATGTGCGCGACCGACGAATAGGCGATCAGCTTCTTCATGTCGGACTGCACCAGCGCGACCAGCGAAGCGTAGATCACCGCCACCGCCGACAGCGCGAAGATCAGCCAGGTCAGCTGTCCGCTCGCCTCCGGGAACATCGGCAGCAGGAAGCGCAGGAAGCCATAGCCGCCCAGCTTCAGCAGCACGCCCGCCAGGATGACCGAACCCGCCGTCGGCGCCTGAACGTGCGCGTCGGGAAGCCAGGTGTGGACCGGCCACATCGGCATCTTGACCGCGAACGAGGCGAAGAAGGCGATCCACAACCAGGTCTGGACCGAGGCTGGGAAGTCATAGGCCAGCAGCGCCGGGATCGAGGTCGTGCCCGCCGTGCGCGCCATATAGAGCATCGCGACGAACATCAGAAGCGAACCGAGCAGCGTGTACAGGAAGAACTTGTACGACGCGTAGATGCGGTTCGCCCCGCCCCAGATGCCGATGATCAGATACATCGGGATCAGGCCGGCTTCGAAGAAGACGTAGAAGAGGAACAGGTCCTGCGCCGCGAAGGTGCCGATCATCAGCACTTCGGTGAACAGGAACAGGCCCATATATTCGGGGACGCGCTTGTCGATCGCACGCCAGCTGGCGCCGATGCAGATCGGCATCAGAAACACGCTGAGCATGATGAGCAGCAGCGCGAAACCGTCGATGCCGAGCGACCAGCCGAACGGGCCGAAGATGCCGGGGGCATGTTCAACGAACTGCCACTGGGCGCCGCCCACATCGAACTGCGTCCAGAGCACGATGCCCAGGGCGAAGTCGATCAGCGTGGCGGCGAGCGCCAGCATGCGCGCGCCGTTCGCATTGAGGAAAAGGCAGGCGATCGCGGCAATAGCCGGGACCGCCAGCATGACGGAGAGGATCGGGAAGCCCTGCATCACGCGATCAACCCAAAATGGCCCAGGTGACGGCCGCGGTCAGGCCGATCAACATGACGAAGGCATAGCTGTAGAGGTATCCCGTCTGGAAGCGCGCCGCACCCCGGCTGCCCTGCTGGATAAGCCAGGCGACACCATTGGGGCCGAAGCGGTCGATCGTCTTCTCGTCGCCACGGTGCCACAGCAACCGGCCGATCGCGAAGGCGGGGCGCACGAAGAGGAAATGGTAGATCTCGTCGAAATACCATTTGTTGAGGAGGAAGCGGTACAGGATGCGGAACTGGTCCGCGAACTTGGCCGGGAATTCGGGCGCACGGATATAGGTCAGATACGCGGTCAGCAGACCGAGCAGCATGACGATCGTCGCCGACAGCTTCACCCACACCGGCACGCCGTGCATCGAATACATCAAATGCTCGTTGAAGGCGATCGCCCCCTTCCAATAGCTCTCGCCCGCTTCCGGCTCGATGAACCAGCCGTGGAAGACGAAGCCCGCCGCGATCGCACCGATCGACAGGACGATCAGCGGGATCAGCATGACCAGCGGGCTCTCATGCGGATGATAGCCCCCGGTGCCTTCGGGCAGGTCCTCCTGCGACGGACCATGGACATGCGGCTCGTCGCCGGCATCCTCGTTCGCGGGGTGCGGATCATGGGTGTGCCCGTGATCGCCATGCCCGTGGGCGTCGTGAATGGCATGCTGAATATGCTCCGACCCGGTCCAGCGCGGCTTGCCCCAGAAGGTCAGGAACATCAGGCGCCACGAATAGAAGCTGGTCAGCAGCGCGGCAATCACGCCCGCCCAGAAGGCGAAGCCCGAACCACCCGCATAGGCGACCTCGATGATCGCGTCTTTCGAATGGAAGCCTGCGAAACCGAACGCCATCGGATTGCCGAACAGAGCCGGGATACCCACGCCGGTGATCGCCAGCGTCCCCATCATCATCGCCCAGAAGGTGAGCGGGATGTGGCGACGCAGACCGCCATAGTAACGCATGTCCTGCTCGTGATGCATGGCATGGATCACCGAGCCCGCACCCAGGAACAACAGCGCCTTGAAGAAGGCGTGCGTGAACAGGTGGAACATCGCCGCGCCGTACGCGCCGACGCCGGCGGCGAAGAACATGTAGCCGAGCTGCGAACAGGTCGAATA